>CAYGED010000067.1:0-6466 GCA_964348555.1 uncultured Coxiellaceae bacterium | reverse complement strand
TGACGATGAGGGTCTGTGGTTTTAAGGGAACGGTTTGTTCAACGACGGATGAAGCAAATCGGGTGAGCGTGGTGGTAGGGGGGGGCTCTGCCTACGTGACGAATAATGGTTCGAATACGGTGAGCGTGATTGATACGGGCACGGACACAGTAACGGCGACGATTACGCTTACCAATTCGTCGCCTAATTTCATGTCATTATCACCCAATGGAGCGACCTTGTATGTACTGGATAATGGTCGTGTCTCGGTAGTGAATACGGCGACAAATGTAGAAACAACGACAATTGCTTTGCCAGGTACAAACAATGGTGGTATTGCGATCACTCCTAATGGAAATGAGGTATACGTGACAAATAGAGATACCGCGGTTGCTGATGTGATTTCGACAGCGACGAATACGATTATTGCGGCTCCAGCGGTTGGGACTGAGCCTCACTACCCGAGCATGTTATCAGATGGTAGCAAGGTTTATGTGCCAGCCCAACTTAGCAATATTGTCACGGTGATCAATACAGCAACATACGGTACGACGAGCATTGCGGGCATAACGAGTGCTACCTGTGTCGGTCTCACCTCAGCCAGTGTAGCCCGAGGGTATACGGGTGGAGTCGGTGCTAGCGTGACGCACGTGCTTAATACGTCGACAGACACGGATACGGGGACGGTGGCGGTGGGAACCGGTTCACAAACGGCCTCGGTCACGCCGGATAGCACAAAGGCATACGTTGGAAGTTTGGGTTCAAATACCGTTTCAGTGATTAATGTAGCGACGGGTACAGTGACTGCAACCATTCCAGTGGGGGATATTTTTACTGCAGGGATTGTTGTTTTCACACCCAATAGTAGTAGAGGGTATATTTCGAACGTGAACGATGACACCGTCAGCGTCATTGATATTGCAGGAGATACGGTAGTTGCCACCGTTACTGTGGGTGATAGCCCGCGTATACCGGGTAGTAATTCAACAGGAAGTAAGGTATATGTGCCGAATGCAAGCAGTGGAACGGTGAGTGTCATTAATACATCGACAAATGCCGTTTCATCCACGATAACGGTAGGCACTACTCCTATTCGGGTAATACTGAGTGGTCAGACGAATTTGCCACCATTTTCTTTCTAGCGTGTTGCTGCTTTTTACGCGTGTGAACAAATGATAGGTCGCTTCCTATTTTGTGACACGCGAGAAGAAATGAAATATTTTTTTCGCGAGATCTTGTGAGGAATCTAATTGACTTAAGTTGTTTTGTGTTGGTTTTTCTAATCTAGAAGTCTAATCAAATAGAAGCACTCTTGAGGTAAGCCAGGACTTTTATTTTTATTCGTTTAAGGTTTTTTTATTCGTTGCTTTATGTTTTAAAGATTGATAGACTCGGAAAAGAGTTTAATGTTACAAGGAGTTTCCTGTGCTTTCATTTTCTTCTCGCCCTTATTTTCGCTGTGTCTTGCTAGCTTTATTGAGTTTATTGTTTATGAGCCATAGTGTGGCGGCAGGTCGACCCGTTTTCTCAATAGTTCCGAATGTAAAAGCGATTTCAATTGCGAAGGGCAGCACTGGGATGGTGACCTACAGTGTTACCAACACAAGCCGTGTGGACATGAAGCGAATGCAATATTTTCCATTTCGGCAAGCGACGCACAGTGGTGGGATGTGTGGATCAACATTGACAGCGGGTTCGAGTTGCACGGTGATTGTGACGATTGTGCCACCGGCGAGAGGGGTTAAACATTTTTACGTGAGATTGCGTGTATGCGCCTATCGTCGAACGGTTTGTTCGCAAACGGATGAGTCGGATCGTGTCAAAGTGACAGTCATTGCGCCAGTATTGCAAGAGTTTGCCTATGTGACGAATAATGGTTCGAATACGGTGAGCGTGATTGATACGGGCACGGACACAGTAACGGCGACGATTACGCTTACCAATTCGTCGCCTAATTTCATGTCATTATCACCCAATGGAGCGACCTTGTATGTACTGGATAATGGTCGTGTCTCGGTAGTGAATACGGCGACAAATGTAGAAACAACGACAATTGCTTTGCCAGGTACAAACAATGGTGGTATTGCGATCACTCCTAATGGAAATGAGGTATACGTGACAAATAGAGATACCGCGGTTGCTGATGTGATTTCGACAGCGACGAATACGATTATTGCGGCTCCAGCGGTTGGGACTGAGCCTCACTACCCGAGCATGTTATCAGATGGTAGCAAGGTTTATGTGCCAGCCCAACTTAGCAATATTGTCACGGTGATCAATACAGCAACATACGGTACGACGAGCATTGCGGGCATAACGAGTGCTACCTGTGTCGGTCTCACCTCAGCCAGTGTAGCCCGAGGGTATACGGGTGGAGTCGGTGCTAGCGTGACGCACGTGCTTAATACGTCGACAGACACGGATACGGGGACGGTGGCGGTGGGAACCGGTTCACAAACGGCCTCAGTCACGCCGGATAGCACAAAGGCATACGTTGGAAATTTGGGTTCAAATACCGTTTCAGTGATTAATGTAGCGACGGGTATAGTGATTGTAACGATTCCAGTGGGGGATATTTTTACTGCAGGGATTGTTGTTTTCACACCCGATGGTAGTAAAGGGTATATTTCGAACGTGAACGATGATACCGTCAGCGTCATTGATACTGCAAGAGATACGGTAATTGCCACCGTTACTGTGGGTGATAGCCCGCGCATACCGGGTAGTAATTCGACAGGGAGTAAAGTATATGTGCCGAATGCAGGCAGTGGAACGGTGAGTGTCATTAATACATCAACAAATGCCGTTTCATCCACGATAACGGTAGGCACTACTCCTATTCGGGTAATATTGAGTGGTCAGACGAACTTGCCACCATTTTCTTTTTAGCGTGTTGCTGCTTTTACAAAAGCGATACTTGCCCTAAAAGAACTTGAACAGGCTACCCATTGCGGTACGGATTGCTTTTAAGGATAATCAGCCTCTTAACGTCTGTGAAGAGAAATCCATTGAGTTCAAAAAATGACAAGCCGCGTTGTGGTTGGTGCACGGACGACCCGTTGTATATTGCCTACCACGATAAAGAATGGGGCGTTCCTGTCCATGATGATCAAACGTTTTTTACGTTGTTGAACTTGGAAGGCATGCAGGCAGGCTTGAATTGGCTGACGATTTTAAGAAAAAGGGTGGCCTTCGATAAGGCCTTTTATTCGTTTGATCCCCAAAAAATCGTGAGATTGACGGAAAAAAATTTTGACCGTCTGATGCAAAATCCGAGTATTATTCGTAATAAACTAAAAATCAGGTCGATCGTCAACAATGCGCGCGCTTATTTAAAGTTAATCGAAGCGGGTGATTCGTTTTCAGATTATTTATGGCAGTTTGTTGATGGGAATCCAATTAAAAGTCACCATAAAAGCTTAAAAACCATTCCCTGCGAATCAAAAGAATCAAAAGCGATGTCGAAAGATTTAAAAAAACGGGGTTTTCATTTTGTTGGGCCGACAATTTGCTATGCGTTTATGCAGGCGACTGGTTTGCTTAATGATCATTTGGCGAGTTGTTTTAGATACAATGAAATTTAAGTGAGGCTCGAATGGAATTATCTCTTTCTTGCATACAAGAACATGCTGGTTCTATCGTTTTTAAATCCAATGCATTTATCAATGGTCATTACGTGCCAGCCAAATCCGGTAAAACATTTGAGTGTATGAGTCCGCGTGATGGGAAGTTGCTTTGCCAAGTAGCAAGCTGTGACCAAGCAGACGTCGACGAGGCGGTTCGAGTGGCACGAGATACTTTTAACCGAGGTGTTTGGTCGCAAATGGCGCCCTTTGATCGAAAACGTTTGTTGTTAAAATTAGCTGAAATAATTGAGCAAAACGCATTGGAGCTTGCCATCACCGAAACGCTTGACATGGGAAAGCCCATTACCGAGAGTTTTTCATCCGATATTCCTGATGCCGTTAATCGAATTCGCTGGGTGGCAGAATGTATTGATAAGTTATACGATGATGTGGCACCCGCGCCATCAAATGTAATAGCGACAATTACACGCGAACCTTGTGGTGTGGTTGTAGGGGTTACGCCATGGAATTTTCCCTTTTATCTTGCTTGTGGAAAAATGGCTGCTGCTTTAGCAATGGGTAATTCAGTTATTTTAAAACCGGCGGAGCAATCGCCACTGACTACTTTGCGTCTTGCGGAACTTGCTGTCGAAGCGGGTATTCCGCCAGGTGTTCTAAATGTTATTCCGGGGTTTGGTGAAACTGCTGGCCAAGCGCTGGGGTTACACCCAGACGTGGATGTTGTTTCCTTCACGGGTTCTACTGAAGTAGGTAAGCTATTTTTGCGTTACAGCGCAGAATCAAATATGAAGCGTATTTATCTGGAATGCGGTGGGAAATCGCCTAATATTGTGATGGCCGATGTTGAAGATATAGAAATGGCTGCAAAAGCAGCGAGTAAAGCTTTTTACAACCAGGGTGAAGTTTGTTGTGCGCCGACTCGATTGCTAATTGATAAAAAAATTCAGGCAGAATTTTTAGAAAAAGTGAAACATTTTAGCGATGAATTTACACCAAAAGATCCGATGGATCCAACGGCCAAGATGGGTGCGATCATTGATCGCACTCAATTTGATCGAATCATGAATTATATTTCCATCGGGAAAAGAGAAGGCGCTGATTTAATCAAAGGTGGAAATCAGACTCACAAAGATTCTGGTGGTTTTTATCTTGAGCCAACGATATTTAATCGTGTGGAAAATAAAATGAAAATTGCTCGAGAAGAAATTTTCGGGCCCGTTCTTTGCGTGATTGGATTTAGTGATTTGACTGAGGCGATTCAAATTGCTAACGATACTCACTATGGCTTAGCGGCTAGCGTATGGACTCGAGATATCAATAAGGCCTTAACAACAGCGAAAGCACTCCGTGCCGGGAGTGTTTCTGTGAACAGTGTAACGACTGGGAATGACAGCACACCTTTTGGCGGCTATAAACAATCAGGCATCGGGCGAGAGGGTGGGTTTTATGAATTTAATTGTTACAGTGAGTTGAAAACAACTTGGATACAGTTTTAGGGGTTCTTAACTCTTAAAATCAGGTGGTGTATGACTGCCCTCACCAAATAGAAACTTTTCCATTTCCTCGAGTAAGAATTCACGCGACTTTGGGTCGATTAAGCTGAGTCGATATTCATTGATCAGCATGGTTTGGTGGTTTAGCCAGGACTGCCAAGCTGCCTTTGAAATATGCTCGTAAATGCGTTGGCCAATTTCTCCTGGGTAAGGGGGTGTATCCAAGCCTTCAGCCTCTTGCTGCAACTTTTGACAGAAAACTACTTTACTCATGAGTTTGGAGCCTCAGCTCGTTAATGATTCGATTAACTGGAGCGGATACACCGCCGGGCAGTGATTGACTCACTTTATACCATAAACGATTTTCGTTATCCATAATTTGATGTTCAATTTGGGTGACCTGGAATAATAATGGCTGAATTTCGAGTTCAAAATGGCTAAATTGATGTGTAAAAGCAATTAATTGTTGATTGAGGCGCACCGTCATGGCAAGGTTTTTTAAACACCAGGTTTCGATATTCGCTCCGATTTCGCATTCGGGGAAGCTCCAAAGGCCGCCCCATATTCCAGTTTCTGCTCGTTTTTCCATTAGAATTTCGCCGAGATTATTTTGTAAAATAAGAAAGTGGATTTTTTTTGCAGGTCGTTGGGTTTTAATTTTTTTAGCGGGATATTGTGTGGGATTATTGGTTGCATACGCCTCACATTTTTTTTGTAATGGACATAGCGCACATTTCGGTTTTGTTCTTGTGCAGACGGTCGCGCCAATGTCCATCATGGCTTGATTGTAATCGGCACATCGGGTTTTTGGAGTTTGCTTTTCAGTCAATAGCCATAATTTTTTTATGGTATTTTGTTGATTGATGGGTTCGTTGATTGCAAAATACCGCGCTAACACACGTTTCACATTACCATCTAAGATAGAGGCGGGGATGTTCATTCCCAATGATAAAATAGCGCCAGCTGTTGAGCGCCCAATGCCTGGAAAGCTCGATAGTGCATCAATGGTTCTTGGAAAGCGCCCATTGTATTTTGAATCAATAAGTTTAGCTGTTTTATGCAAGTTCCGTGCGCGGGCGTAATAGCCCAATCCCGACCAAAGCAATAACACTTCATCCAGTTTTGCTAGCGCGAGAGATTTTACAGTTGGAAAACGTTTTAAAAATTGATGAAAGTAAGGAATTGCAGTTGCTACTTGTGTTTGTTGCAACATGATTTCAGAGATCCAGACACGATACGCTGAAACTTTTTTTTGCCAAGGAAGGTCGTGTCGACCAAAACGATCAAACCATTTTAAAACAAGTTTTGAAAAATCCATATAGTTAGTGGTGAAGCAGCTTTTGAATATTAAAACCTTTGTCCAAATCTTTTGAATATTCTTGTATTTTTTGTTTCAAGATATTAGTG
>CAYGED010000066.1:0-6553 GCA_964348555.1 uncultured Coxiellaceae bacterium | reverse complement strand
AATGATTTTAAAATAAATATTCTGAATGCCTATTTTGCTCTCAATCTGTTGCCCGCATTATCATATCAATATTTTGTGAATCATTCTGACAAAATATCCACAAAGTTATCCACAGAAACTGTGAATAAACACCTTTGGTAACCTTGAGGGTATTTAAATTTTCGGAAAGAGGATCTGGAAGTCTAAGCCTTTTCCGTTTTCTGGGGTTTTAAGCTCGATTTCGGCATTGTGCAGCTTGGTGATTTGAGCAACGATGCTTAAGCCTAGGCCACTGCCAGTGGCTTGATTGCCAATGACTCGGAAGAAGCGCTCGAAAACCCGCTCTCGCAATTCTTCGGGGATGCCGGGACCATTGTCGATGACACGGAGAATCACCTTGGTGGGTGTTTGCTCGATTTTAATGGTGATCGTGCTCTTTTCAGGAGAGTAGCGTATGGCATTATCCACGAGGTTACGAATTAAAATGCCGATGGCGGTTGCATTGCCCCTAATGTGTGGTCTCTCATCGGGTGCGACGAGTTCGAGATCGATATTTTTTGCAATGGCTTCTGGGGCTAATTGAGCGGCGATATCGGCAGCTTCTCGGGTGAGATCCAGAGAAACGGGTTCATTGATCGTGGCTTCTGGCACCATCCGGTTTAAGGTTAATAACTGTTGGACAACATGCGTACCCCGGTTAACACCCGCCAGTACTTTCAATAAGGCATCTTTCCGCTCTTCCGGGGTTTTGGCGCGCAAGGCGACTTGGGTATGCGTGTTTAAGGCAGCCAGAGGCGTACGAAGTTCATGCGCGGCGTCCGCGGTGAAGCGCTTCTCACGCTCGAACGCTTCTTGTAAGCGTCCAAACAAATGGTTGAGCTCGCTCACCAAAGGCTCAATTTCAGACGGGACGGCGTCTAAATCGACAGGTTTAAGATAACTGGGGGCACGGTGCCTAACTTCTTTAGCAACTTTTTTAAGGGTATCCAGGCCTCGTCCAACGATGATCCAGATTAGGAAGCCGAGGAAGGGATAGGTGATTAGCATGATGAAAATCGAGTCCTGGGTGAGCTGATTTTCAAGCTGTTGACGATAATTGGCCCGTTCCGCCACCATAAACGTTAAATCGGTCTTTGGATCGAACAGGGTATCGACTCGAAAGGATTCGGAGTTTAACCAAAGTGTAGAGAGCCCATCCTTACCGCTCGACAGGGGAATGCTAGGGGCATTTCCGGAATGGAGGATCATCCGCCCATGGCTATCCCAGATTTGGAACTCCAAGCGGTTGTTGGCTTCCTTGTTGGCTTTTAACTCTTCTCGTTCCTCCTTGCTCATCGTGGCCTTGGTGATTTTGGGTGAGAAAAGGCTTTTCTCCGCAGTGGTAATGCTATTTTGTATCAGGGAGAAGTTTCGTTGATTATCCGCGTAGTCGCTAAAGAAGGCCCGCGTGCGATCGGCGGTTTGGATCAGCTGTGCATCCAGTTGAATTTGAATATCTTTATGCGCTAGAAATAAATTACCAACGATAGCCAGGGACGTAATGAGTGTCACACTCAACAATAAATTGATGAGCAGGAACGTACGTATAGACGGCTTCATTCAGCTTGTTTTTCAACCATATAACCAACGCCACGAATAGTGCGAATCAATTTCGTACCAAAGCGTTTGCGTAGGTTGTGTATATGTACTTCAAGAGCGTTACTGTCGATATTCTCGCCCCAACCATACAGAGTTTGGTTAAGCTGTTCGCGAGAAATGACTCGGCCCGAGTTCTCAAGTAATTTTTGAAGCAAGGCAAACTCACGGCGCGAGACCATGATTTCTTTACCTTTCAACGTCACTACGTGAGATGCTGGGTCCAAGGTAATCTCGGAGTAAGCAATAACCGGTTTTGCCCTCGATTTTGATCGGCGTTGCAGTGCACGCATTCGAGCACAGAGCTCATCTAAATCAAATGGTTTAGTTAAATAATCATCAGCCCCAGCGTCTAAGCCTTTGACGCGGTCATCGACCGTATCACAGGCAGTTAATATAACAACTGGAGTGGGTATGTTTTTTTCACGGATGGTTCTCAAGACATCTAAACCAGGTAGTTTAGGAAGCCCGAGGTCAAGAACGATAATATCGAAGGTTTCATAGTTGGAGGAAAGGACGTCATGCGCTGCGCGGCCGTCTTTTACCCAATCGATGGTGTGCCCGTAATGTTTAAGGCCGGTTCGTATACCATCGCCCAAAAACTCGTCATCTTCAACAAGTAACACTCTCATAGTTGATCACCTTAGTCTATGGAGCATCCTTGACTATTACAATGCCACTTTTAGTCCGTTTGTCAGTGACTTAGCCCAATGTTGTTGGCGCTGTTTTGAGTAACGTTTATGTGTCGAACGTGTTAAAATAGCGTCAAAACTACTGACTTTTACTGGAAAAGCAGTATATTTAGTCGATTAATTACTAATCTTAAAACTAGGTTGTACATTAATTTAATTTTGACTTAAAAGCAAGCACTTTTCTTAAGATTGAATTAATCGGCTATATTAATTAAAGTCTGTTGACATTTTATTAAACTGAGACAGAATGCATTGGTTTCCGGAAGTCGTAGCGGCAAGCATAAAAGTCCGTGAGCAAAGAGTTTTAGTAAATCAATAAGTTATGGAATAATCGGTAGAAATTTCAACAGGTCTTAAGTTAGGGTGCGGTCGTGGCAGATGCATATAAATCCTCCATAGAAGCGATCATTTCAAAGGTCATTGCCCATGCCCGGAAGGAACTCCCCAAAAAAAATATCGACCTCATTGCCAAGTTTATTTACCTCTTCTATATCCATGCCTCGATTGATGGCATTGAAGAGCGGTCGATCGCTGACCTTTATGGTGCGGCGATTTCCCAGTGGAATCTGATGTTTCAGCATAAATCTAAGGAAGTCAAAATCGAGGTTTTCAATCCCCAGGTCAATGAGCAAGGTTGGAAGTCGACACACACCATCATTCAAATTGTCGTCGATGATATGCCCTTTTTAGTCGATTCGACTCGAATGGAGATTAATCGACTGGGGTTGACCACTCACCTGATGATTAATCTCGGTGGCTTGAAAGTTTGTCGCAATAGAAAGGGGGAGATTGAAGACATTGTCTCGCACCAAGTCGAAGGTGGTGAAAAATGCTCGATGGAAGCGCCCATTTACATGGAAATCGATCACCAAACCGATCCCAAAGTCTTAGCGGATATTCAACGTAACATACGTCGTGTGTTGAGAGATGTTCGGGCGGCTGTTGAAGATTGGCCGATCATACTGGCACGTCTTCAAGAGACTATTGCCAAACTTGATCCGAATCACATGAAGCAAAATCCGAATGATGTTGAAGAAGCAAAAGTATTTTTAGAATGGTTGCTCGATAATCATTTTACATTTCTTGGTTTTCGAGACTATGAAATGGTTGGTGAGGGAAAAGATCGTGCCTTGCGATTAATTTCCGATTCAGGTTTTGGTGTGCTTCGTGATCATACGCACAGTAAAATGCTTCGCCAATATTCGGAATTGCCAATAGCCGCAAGAAAAATAGCGCTATCGACAGAACAAATTTTAATTCTTGCGAAAACCAATACAATTTCAACTGTCCATCGTCCTGCTTATACGGATTATATTGGCGTTAAACGATTTGATGAGCATGGTGAACTCATTGGTGAGTGTCGATTTATTGGTCTTTATACGTCTGAAGTGTATCGCTCAGATCCAAAGTCGGTCCCGGTGATTCGGCTAAAAATCAGCGATGTTATCAAGCGCTCTCAATTGCCGGAACGAGGGCATTCCGGAAAAGATCTACTACATATTCTTTCAACGCTTCCGAAAGATGATTTATTTCAAGCAACGACAGAAGAACTATACAATTTATCGATGGGAATTTTGCATTTACAAGAACGCCGTCACATTCGTTTATTCTTGCGAGAAGATGCCTATGGCCGATTTATGTCTTGTTTGGTCTTTGTGCCACGCGAAAATTTTACAACGGATTTAGTGCTGAGGATGCAAAAAATTTTAATGCAAGCGTTAAATGGTTTGGACGTAAGTTTCACTATGTATTTTTCAGAATCAATTTTGGCCAGAATTCATTATGTTATCCGAATTGATCCGCGAGATACGTTAAAATATGATATTAAGTTAATAGAAGATCAACTCATCAAGGAAGGGGTTTCTTGGGAAGATAAATTTCGAGAAAATGCACTGAGTCATTTTGGTGAAGAGCGTGGCAATGCAATATTCGATCGCTATCGTCGCGCATTTCCGGCTGGTTATCGTGAAATGTTTGAATCGAAGCAGGCCATTTATGACATTGAACACATTGAAAAACTATCCGAGAAAAATTCTTTAGAAATGAGTTTTTATCGTCCATTGGAAGCTGCAAAAGATGTTATTCGCTTTAAGTTATATCACCCAACTTTTACGATTCCTTTGTCCGATGCGTTACCGATGCTTGAAAATATGGGATTGCGCATTATCGGTGAGCAACCCTACCAATTGACTTTTCCTGATCAAAGTAAGGTATGGATTAATGATTTTAACATGACGTATGCAAAAGAGCCGACGTTTGATGTTGAGGATGTGCGCTCTATTTTCCAGGAAGCGTTTCAAAAAATATGGTTGGGTGAGGCTGAAAATGATAAATTGAATCGGCTGGTGTTGGAAGCTGAATTAAATTGGAGGGAGATTTCAGTTTTTCGCGCCTACACCAAATATTTCCGTCAAATTGGAATTGCGTTTAGTGAAAGCTATATATCCGACGTGCTGGTAAAAAATTATGAAATTGCTCGACTATTAGTTGAATTATTTGAATGTTATTTTGATCCAAAGCGTGTTGAAACATCGAAACCAGAGATTCAACGCATTGAACAGGAGATAAATCAAGCTTTAGAGCAGGTTGCTGCCTTGGACGAAGATCGAATCTTGCGCTCGTATTTATCTTTAATTCACGCTACTATACGCACCAATTACTTCCAGGTTGATCAGGAAGATTGTTATCGAAAATACCTTTCTTTTAAGTTGGATTCAAAAAAAATCCCCGATATGCCGCTGCCATTGCCACAGTATGAGATTTTTATTTACTCCACTCGGTTTGAAGGGATTCATTTACGTGCTGCGAAAGTTGCGCGTGGCGGTATTCGTTGGTCTGACCGAAAAGAAGATTATCGCACCGAAGTATTGGGTTTAATGAAAGCGCAACAAGTTAAAAACGCGGTTATTGTTCCTGCTGGCGCGAAGGGTGGATTTGTTACGAAACAAATACCCGTTAACGTGAGCCGAGAGCAAATGTGGGAAGAAGGTATTGCTTGTTATCAGGGTTATATAAAAGGTCTCTTGGATCTCACGGATAATATAGTAAAAGGTGAGATTATTAGTCCGAAAAATACAGTATGTTACGATGGGCAAGATCCATATTTAGTTGTCGCGGCTGATAAAGGAACGGCGACATTTTCAAATATCGCCAATCGGATTTCACTGGAAAGACAATTTTGGATGGGGGATGCGTTTGCATCGGGTGGATCGACGGGATACGACCATAAAAAAATGGGTATTACGTCGCGTGGTGCTTGGATTTCAGCCGAACGTCATTTCCAAGAACTCGGTATTAATTTAAATAAATCCGAAGTCACGGTAGTGGGCATCGGAGACATGAGTGGTGACGTGTTTGGCAATGGAATGTTAATGTCGCCCAATATTAAATTGGTTGCGGCATTTAATCATCAACATATTTTCATCGATCCCAATCCAAAACCACGTGAGAGTTACGAGGAACGTGTGCGATTATACAGTCTCCCGCGTTCAAGCTGGGATGATTATAATCGGCAAATGATTTCAAAAGGGGGCGGTGTTTTTTCTCGAACCGCAAAATCAATCAACCTTTCCCCAGAAATACAGAAATTATTAGATACGGATAAATCGGTGATGATGCCTTCTCAGCTGATTCGTACCATTCTCAAAGCGCCAGTTGATTTATTATGGAATGGTGGTATTGGTACTTATGTTAAGTCGACGAACGAATCAAATTCCGACGTGGGGGATCGCGGAAACGATAGTGTTCGTATCAATGGCAAAGAATTACGAGCGCGTGTGGTTTGCGAAGGGGGTAATTTAGGATTTACGCAACTGGGTCGTATTGAGTACGAACTCAGCGGTGGAAAAATAAATACAGACTTTATTGATAACTCCGCTGGTGTGGATTGTTCAGACCATGAAGTTAATATAAAGATTTTGCTAAATTCTGTCATTGCTTCTGGCAAGATGAGTGAAGAACAGCGAAATGAGTTATTAGTCAGCATGACAGATGAAATCGCAAGATTAGTTCTTCAAGACAACTATGATCAAAACGAAGCCATTAGCATTGCCGCTTCAATGGCGTCTTCGGAATTGCTTTTATCGTCGCGTTATATGGATTATTTAGAACAATCCGGGAAAATCGATCGAAAACTAGAATTTTTGCCGGATGAGAAAACGTTAGCGGAGCGTCGCGCAGAAAAACGAGGACTCACACGCCCCGAGCTTTCAATTTTATTTACCTACACCAAAATTATTCTTAAAAAT
>CAYGED010000065.1:0-6577 GCA_964348555.1 uncultured Coxiellaceae bacterium | reverse complement strand
CCCCCTTGGGAATCCCCCATCGCGCAAGGTAACCCTGACCTAACGGTCAGGGTTTTGAGGAGTTTATAAAATAATGAAAGCACAAGTTATTAATACCTTTGGAAGTCCCTCTGTCTTTATTTTAACGGATTTACCGATTCCTAAAATAAAGCCAGGGCATGTCTTGATAAAAGTACAGGCAACCAGTGTTAATCCCATTGATTGTAAAGTTCGGAGCGGCGCTCTTTCTACTATTGCGCCTGAATTTCCAGCTGTTTTGCACGGTGATGTCTCTGGAATTGTTGAATCGGTGGGTGAAGGGGTTAGACAATTTAAAAAAGGTGATGCCGTATTTGGATGTGCGGGAGGGTTTCGGGGTTTAGGTGGCGCTTTGGCCGAGTACATGCTCGCTGATGCCCGATTAATTGCAATAAAACCTCAGTCACTGTCTTTCGCTGAAGCGGCAGCCTTACCCTTGGTGAGTATTACGGCTTGGTTAGCTTTATTTAAAAAAGCCCAACTTAAGCGTGGAATGAGCGTATTAATTTGTGGTGGAACTGGTGGGGTTGGCCATATTGCTGTGCAATTAGCCAAGTGGTGCGGTGCAAAGGTTTATACGACGGTTCGAAAGGCCGATGATTTTACCACCGCAAAATCTTTGGGAGCCGATGAGATTATTAATATTCAAGAAGAAGCGGTAGAAAAATATAAAGAAAGGCTGACTCAAGATCGTGGTTTTGAAGTCATATTCGATACCGTGGGCGGAGATAATTTAAATAACTCTTTTGCTGTCGCGGCAATAAACGGAATTGTTGTTACCATTGCCGCGAGATCAACGAATGATTTGACGCCCATGCACAATAAAGGGCTGAGCTTGCATTGTGTTCTAATGCTGTTGACATTACTGGGTTCTGAGCATCGCGATGAGTATGGAAAAATTTTAGAAAACATCGCGAAAATTGTCGATGAAGGAAAATTAAAACCACTGATTGACGCTCAGCATTTTACTTTGAACGACGTAGCAAAAGCGCATGAACGATTGGAGTCTGGAAAGGCGAATGGAAAAATCGTTATTTCAATTAATGATTGAATTGGATGGTTATTAAATCCTGAGAATTAATTTCCGTCCTTGTGGTTGAGTTTGCTGGGCTTCGCGTGCGCTCAGCCCAGCCTACTTGCTAAACGCTAAAATACAGAACTATGGAGATTTTTTTTCGTCTTTATAAGGTTCGAGTTCAAACCAGAGTGCGTTGAGTACGGCAAACGCGCAAGCGAGACCTAAGCCGAGAATCCAAGAAAAATACCACATCTTTTTTTGTCCTCTAATATACTTGATCTTTATTCGTGTTAATATATTTTTCTGTCACCTTTCCGCGCAGTATTCGATAGACAAACGCGGTATAAATCAGAATGATCGGTAAAAATATCAAGACACAAACAAACATAATGGATAGCGATAATTGACTGGCTGATGCATCCCAGACAATTAAACTCGATTTTGGATCACTTGAAGAGGGCAAAATAAATGGAAACATGCTAAGCCCCACCGTGGTAATCACGCCGACAATGGAAAACGTGCTAAACAGAAATGCCATTTTCGGTAAAACACGAACGAAAATTGAAGCTAATAAGGCACCTAAAAACCCGAGCACGGGTGCAAACCACCAGGCGGGGTTTTCAACGAAATTAGCCAGCCAGACACCCGTTTGAAGCGCTACATTTTTTTGCAATGGGTTAGAGGGGGCAGCGTGATTAATGGCGCTGGTAAGTACGAAACCATTAATATCAAAAGCAATAAAAAATCCGCCAATTGCAAAGAATATGATTAATAAAACGCTCATGATTCGCGTTGCACGAATGGCTCGATGCTGAATGATGCCTTCGGTTTTTACGGTAATGTAGCAACCGCCTTGCATGAAGATCATCGCGATACTGGTCAAGCCACAGAGTAGGGCGAAAGGATTAAAAAGAGCCCAAAAGGATCCCGTGTAAAACGATCGAAGGTTATCATCGAAGTGGAATGGAATACCTTGAAGCACATTGCCAATGGCCACACCAAAAGTGAGTGCAGCGATAATTCCACTGAGACAGAGAATCCAATCCCAGACACTGCGCCAGGTGTTATTTTCAATTTTGCTGCGATATTTAAAACCAACCGGTCGCATAATAAAGGTCGCCAGGACAAGAAACATTGCAAAATAAAATCCTGAAAAAGAAACCGCGTATAAGTAGGGCCAGGCAGCGAATAAAACTCCACCGCCTAAAATAAACCAAACTTGGTTACCCTCCCACACAGGACCAACGGTGTTGATAACAACGCGGCGCTCGACGTCTTTTCGCGCGACGAAGGGCAACAAACCTGCGGCACCTAAATCGAAACCATCCATCACGGCAAAACCGATGAGCAGTATGCCCATGATCAGCCACCAAATAACACGCAAAGTGGAGTAATCAATCACTGGTAATCCTCTTGTCCAGGTTGCAGATATTTAGCGGTAACGCCATCAGGACCGAGTCGTATGTATTTCACCATCAGAAAAATTTCAACGACCGCGAGAATCGTGTAAAACAAGGCGAATCCGCTCAGTGAAATCGATAAGTCACTGGTGTTCAACGACGAGGTGCCGAGAAAAGTCGGTAAAACGCCTTCAACCACCCAAGGTTGACGACCATGTTCGGCCATGAACCAACCGACTTCTGCTGCAATCCAGGGTAACGGTAGGCTCCAAAGGGCTAATCGTAAATACCAGCGTTTATCGAAACGTCGACGTGCAGATAAATAAAATCCGAGTGCGAATAAGAAAATAAAGAAAAAGCCACAGGCCACCATGACTCGGAAAGAAAAGAAGAGCAGGAATATATTTCCGGGTACGGTGCTCCAGGCAGCCTGGTTAATTTCTTTGGTCGTTGCTTTTGTTGGATTATCCGTAAATTGCTTTAGTAAGAGAGCATAGCCCAAATCGGTTGAATATTTTTGTAAAATGCTCTGATCTTTCGCATCGTTGGGATTTTTTTGTAAGGCTTTAAGCGCTGTGTAAGCCTTAATACCATTTTCTATTTTGGGTTTACTTTCTGCAACCAGTTGATTAATTCCCGGTAACGGTTGGTTGAAAGATCGCGTTGCAATAATGCCCAGCATGTAGGGAATTTTAACTTCGTAGCGCGTGACATGGTTTTTTTGGTCTGGGATACCGAATAAATTGAATGAAGCAGGCGCAGGTTCCGTGTCCCACATTCCTTCGATTGCGGCAATTTTCATTTTTTGCATGGAATTGGCGATATACCCGCTTTCATCACCCAGTACCACCACCGAAAGCGCAGAAGCCAAACCAAACGAGACCGCCACGGTGAATGATCGTTTGGCAAATTCAATATTCCGTTTTCGAAGCAAATAATAGGCACTGATGGCTAGGACAAAAATGGCACCGGTCACATAACCAGCACTAATCGTGTGCACGAATTTTGCTTGAGCGACAGGATTAAATAGAATGTCGGTAAAATTGGAAACTTCCATTCGCATGGTGTGAAAATCAAAATGCGCGCCAATGGGATGGTTCATCCAACCATTCGCAATGAGAATCCATAAAGCGGAAAAACTTGAACCGAGTGCCACCAACCAGGTTACAATAAGGTGCCCCAGCTTGGATAGTCGATTCCATCCAAAGAAAAAAAGGCCGACGAATGTGGCTTCCAGAAAAAACGCCATTAAACCTTCAATAGCCAAAGGTGCCCCAAAAATATCACCAACGTATTGTGAATAGTAAGCCCAATTTGTACCAAACTGAAATTCCATGGTAATACCCGTGGCAACGCCCATGGCAAAATTAATTCCAAATAAAATGCCCCAGTATTTTGTCATTTGTTTCCAAATTTCTCGGCCGGTCATCACGTAGATGGTTTCCATTATCCCGAGCAAAACGGAAAGACCTAACGTTAGCGGAACGAAAATAAAATGATACATGGCGGTGATACCAAATTGCCAACGTGAGAGTAGAACGACTTCATTGGTTATCATCGTGTTATCCTAGTAGGTGTTGTTGAATATTTTTAACGGTTAAATGATCGCTGACGGGATTAGAAAAGCAGATCATCCATAAAATGAAAATGAGAATCAATTTCAGTACAATGGCGAACATTATTTCTTTTCGTAATGAAGATAAACCGCGTTGCCAAAACGATCGCATTTAATCTCCTTAATCAAAGGATATTCTCGATGGGATTTTATCATCAATTCTCTGAATCTGCACTAAAAAATGTTGGACGTGGCTTGGTTTTGATCACAAAATCAACGGATAACGCCTGAGTAGAATTGTAAACAGACCTTAGAATGAGCCAGTAGCGTCTTACATGATCGCACAGGGGCAATTGCTTTCCTTTTCCTCCGATTGAGGAATTGCAGCACTTTGTCTTTTGGGTGGAAAAAAGCAGTTTTTTATACAATAAGTAGCACATCGAGCAAGGTTTGCGGTTATCTTTGTCGTAAACTTAGCGGATTCAAAAAAGAGCGAAAATTTCAGTATTTCAACAGCAAGATTCAAGCCTAGCATCTCCAATGGATTTGCTTCAAAAAATTGAAATAAGCTAGCTAGAAGATTCAAGGTATAAGCACCGTATAAAAATGGTTTATGCCATTTTTTTTCCGAAATAAAATACGTGGACAAAGCCGTAATCACAGTTTGGATGAAATAGGCTTTAATAGATACGGGAATTTCCATTAGATAAGCGACAGCTAAAAAGCTGAATTCTCTTAGATGCATTAAATAGGATTCATCAACTTTCTGACCTAGCACTTGAGTGAGTTGGTCAACTAATTCATGAGTAACACCGCGTAGAATTCCGATGGCCATCCAATCCGGTGCCAACATTAGTTTTTTCGGATCATAATCAACTTGTCTTTGTGTTAATCCATTCGGTTGATTATAAAGTGTTAAGCACAATGCTTTATCGGTGGGGGGTAAGCTTTTTAACGGCGAAAAACGGCTTGAGCTGGCTAACATAATCGTACAATTTGGATTCGTAAATAGGTTATCTATTGTGCTTGGGACATGGCCTTTAGGCATCAGTACCGCATGACCTGTTTCATGAGCTGCTAGCCCAGTGTAGCTCAGTTGAGTAGCTTCAGTATCATTGCCAATACTTAAAAATGCTTTTAAATCATTTTTTAATATACGACAATCAGTTTTTAAATCTCGAAAAGCATTTTCCGTGTTATTAATAATAGTGGTGATTGTAGTATTAGTGGTTGACAGCCCCCTTTTTTTTATTTCTTTGAATTTCTTATGCTGCTCTTTTACGGAAGATAGAAGATCAGTGGCTCTCTTCTTTTGAAGTAAGCCAACTGCACTAAAGCGGGCTAGGTCAGGAAGCGTTATAAGAGCACGTCTTATGTTTGAACCTAAATTTATACTCAGAGCTTGACCCAACTCATCACCGATACCCGTTTTAAAAGATTCAGTGAGCCCAATAAGAAAAGTGATACCTCGATTGAAATAGCCTATTTTATCGGCTTCAACAAAGGTGAGGTTACAGCCTTGAGACCATGCATCAAGTGCTTTCTGAATCAGTGATCGTTCTATTGGATTGGCGGTACGGACAAACGCAAGACTAAACCAAGCGTGAAAGAAGTGAGAGATCCAATCGGTATTAAACGAGTATGGGATAACCGTATTGGACCAGCGTGGAGCATTTGGGCCAGTGAAGTCCTGTTGCAATCGTGAAGTCAGTTCATTGCATTCAATCATCATGCAATCTTATTACATTGACATTAAAAATACCTTAATTTCGTCACCATTCACGCTATTGATCCCCTCTCTCACGCTGCACGTGGGAGAGAGGGGATCAATAGCGTGAGAATGGTGAGCTTTTAAGGGATTTTTTTAATATTCCCTTAATGATTCATGTCTATAATCTAGGCGGATAGTCAGGCAGCCTCCTGCTCAGAGGCGAGCGGTATATCAAAGAACTTTCTACCCAGTAATGGTAATAGCATGAGAAGTAAAAACGCTGACCCATTTGTAACTGAATTATTTGATATTAACGTCAATTCACCCGATGGCGGGAGTTCTCTCGAAAAATTACTCAATGAAGTCAGTTATTCAAATTTAGAGGATGATAAAAAAAGGGAAATTTATATTGAGATTTGTAAAAAAGCATTAGGTGCGCCTCGTCAAACGGATTATAAAGTTTTTTACGTTGCTGCAATAAAACACTTCCCTGAACTTTTTGAAAGGCTTCCAGTAGAGCTTTTTACCGAAGAATTTCTTTATTCGTTATTGGATCAAAGTGGTGATCTTCAAAAGACGCTTGATGGTTTCAACGAAGTACAGATTAGTGATGAAATTTTAAGTTATCGAATTGTTGAAAAAATTATCTCAATATCCGGCAGTTTTTTACAAAAGGTCAGATTATTTTTTGATCGCGAAGAATATACCTTGCAACGACAAAAAGAACTTTGCCTCAGTGCAGTTGAGGCAGATCCTCTTGCTATTAGATTCTTTCCAGAAAACATTAAACAACAGATGGATGATGAGTTTTATTATCAAGCCATTCAAAGAGATTGGCGAGCTGTTAAATATATCCCTGATAGATTACTTAGTAC
>CAYGED010000064.1:2186-6596 GCA_964348555.1 uncultured Coxiellaceae bacterium | reverse complement strand
GTTTTTAAAGTCCTGGTTGTTTAACCAGCCCACTTGCTCAGCGAGTGATACGGGTATACCCGAGGCGAAATAAACAATGGTGAGTTTAGTGATTTCATGGAGAAAGAAAGACAACGTATTTTTAATTCCAGTGATTAGCTTGTCTTTAGAGTTTGTTAGGTCGTTCACACCGATTAGGGTTTCTAACCCATGTCGACCCAGCCCCAAAGCCACAATTAAATTTTTAAAGTAGTCGAAATACCGCGTTAGACTAATTTGATTGACAATATAAACCTGCATCGCATTGACGGCGAAGGCAGCTCCGGCATAGACCCATTCTTCCCAGCCTTCGTCGTAGTCATTGGTGGAGAGTCCCGCGTACAACAGGGAAGAGGTACAGAAAGTGAGTGCACCCAGGCTAGCCAACTTGGATACGATGTCATCCGGTGACTGCCAACGTAAACTGATCCATGGCGCGGTTTGTTTATTCTCGATTTTTTGAATAATACCCGTTTCAAAATTGGTTGGATCAAAATCAGTGTTTTGATTAGTTTGATCTCCTGAAAAATCTCTTTGCATGCCTTCTATCCTTAAATGAGGTTTTTACCATGATTCGTTTACGCCCATCATAGTACTCGAATATTTAGATTACCTTAAATGTTTAAAAAATTTTTCCCTGCGGCTTGCCGCGGAGAAAAAATATGGATATGGATTTTTATGGTTTAACAGGATCTTGCGTTAGGAGTCCGACGCTTCCGGCCCCAGCGCGTTGGAGTAAAACCATCGCCTGGACCACTTTCCCATAGTCCACGTCTCGGTCTCCTTTGACGTAGACATCCCTATCTTGATGTTTTTCATGAGCCAGCTGAAGGACGGCGGCTACCCGCATCATGAGCTGCTCGGGTGAAACCGGCTGACTCGGTTCCTCAGACACATTAAGGTAATAATTGCCACGACTGTCGACACTGACGATGATGGGCAAATCATTTTTAGCCGCTATCGATTTAGCAGCCGCTTGCGGTAGTTTCACGTGAATGCCCTGAGTTAATAGCGGAGCAGTGATCATAAAAATCACGAGCAGCACCAGCATCACGTCGATGTAAGGAACGACGTTAATTTCTGCCAGGGGTTTTTTATGGTTGCGCCGCGCCATTAAGAGTAAGCCCGTCGGTGTAATAAATTGGAAAACTCTTCCTGAAAAGTATCGTAGTTTTGTAATAAATTCGATAACGCGTTGGAGAAGCGGTTGTAAGCGATCACGGCTGGAATAGCGGCAAATAAGCCAATCGCGGTTGCGATTAAAGCTTCGGAAATGCCCGGTGCCACCATGGCGATCGTCGCTTGTTGAACCGTGCCCAGTGCTCGGAACGACGTCATAATTCCCCAAACGGTGCCAAACAACCCGACGTAAGGACTGGTCGAGCCGACAGTAGCCAAAAAAGATAAGTTTTTTTCAAGCTGTTCGGTTTCTTTGGCTTGAGCGATCCGCATCGCGCGTTGTGCACCTTCCATGACAGCACTGGGGTTTGAGCTCGATTGTTGGTGTAGTCGTAAATATTCGGAGAAACCGCTATAAAAAATATGCGCCATCCCAGATAATTCATCTTTTTTTTCAGACAATTGTTGTTGCAATTGTGAGAGATCGATCCCAGACCAAAAGAGTTGTTCAAAGCGTTTTGCTTCGCGTCGGGTTTGCTTGAGAAACATTGCCCGTTGAATGATGATGGCCCAGGAAGCGATTGAAGCGAGAAACAAAATGAGTAAAACCATTTTGACAATGAAGCCGGCGTCAATGATGAAACTCCAGAGTGAGGGTTCGGCGCCCATAAAGTTCTCCTTTTTCAAAGATTCCAGCCGAGGCTGAATATCATACCGCAATAAGGTCGCTAGTCTATACCCATTTCACTTGAAGTTGCGAATGTTCACAACTTCAAGTGACCTTACACGATGGGTATATCACGATTTTCCGTGTTTTTCTGCTTGTTCTTCGTGAAGTTTCGGTCTCAATTCAGCACCCACCGGTGTGGTACGTGGCATTTGCACAAAGGCTTTTCGATCTTTGACTGGCACGCTGGGTGTGGTGAGGCTGCGCCAGGAGATCACGATCAGTAGGATCACCATAACAATGTCAAAGTAAATGAATAAGCCGCGCGGTCCGAGTCCGTGCATCAAACCGGGTGCCATTAAAGGACCTAAAGTAGCGCCCACGCTGTAGGCTAACAATAATCCTTGTGTTGCAGCCACCGTGTCTTTTTGTTTCATTCGGTCGCAGGTGTAACTGATGCAAAGCGGGTACATGGTGAAAGTGAGCCCGCCGAATAAAAATAACAGCGTTAGTAAAATAAACGCGTGATCTCGGAGGGGGGTTAGGACGACGAGGCTCACCCCGAGAGAAATAAGAGTCACGACAAATAAAATAATTCGACGATTAAAAATGTCGGACAATTTGCCGATTGGGTATTGCAGTAACATACCGCCGAAAATGGTCACGCCCATGATCAGCGCGATTCGATCAACGGAATGTTGAACTTCATTGATAAACACGGGTAATAATCCGTAAATAGCCCCGAGGATTAAGCCGGAGCAAAAACAGCCGACGATACCAATTGGGGAAATTCGATAAAGGTGCAGAAAATTGAGTGCAGAAGGCTCTTCGAGATCGGGCGCGCGCACGCGGGTCATCGCCAATGGCACGACGGATAACGTCGAGAGTAACGCGGTGATTAAATAAGGGGTGAGCCCCTTGAGATGCCCCATTTTCAATAAGAACTGACCGGCCGCTTGTGCGGCATAGAAAGCAATCATGTAAATCGATAATATTTGTCCGCGAGTTGTGCGTGATCCGCTCACCAGTAGCCAACTTTCAATCGTGATAAATAATCCCGCCAGGCAGTAACCACCAACGAATCGCAACACCAGCCACCACCAAGGATTCACGTAAAACGCTTGTAAAATGACAAAGGTCGACGCAAGCGAGGCAAATGCGGCATAAGCCCGAATGTGACCCACGCGAACAATAAAAGGTTCAATGCGAAACGAACCAATGACGAGCCCAGCGTAATAAGCACCCGACATCGCGCCAATAATCCAAGGGGCTGTGCCGTCGAGATTCAAACGAACGGCTACGTACGTCATAAAAAATCCATTGCCCAGCACCAGCAAAACTAAGCCTAAAATGGGGGAAAAAACATTGATAAGAACACGAAACATTTACACTAAACCTAAGTTTGATTGTGCCATTCGGTTTGCGGGTGGTGTTAAACCAAAATGCAAATAGGCTTTGTGGGTGGTCACGCGTCCTCGCGGTGTTCGTAACAAATAACCTTCTTGGATTAAGAAGGGTTCAATGACGTCTTCGATGGTGCCGCGTTCTTCGCCGATGGCAGCGGCTAAACTGTCCACACCGGCTGGGCCACCGTCGAATTTTTCGATGAGTGTGGTCAGTAATTTTCGATCCATTAAATCGAATCCACAAGCATCGACATTTAATAAATTTAATGCGGCTGCAGCAATTGTGCAGGTAATGATTCCATCGGCTTTTACTTGAGCATAATCGCGCACGCGTCGCAATAATCGATTGACGATACGCGGTGTTCCGCGCGAGCGTTTTGCAATTTCTTGAGCGCCAGATTCGTCGATGTCGATCGCGAAAATTTTTGCGGATCGTTTAATAATGTGCAGCAAATCAGTGGTGTTATAAAATTCGAGGCGTTGCACGATGCCAAAACGATCGCGCAACGGTGAAGTTAATAATCCCGCGCGAGTGGTGGCGCCGACTAAGGTGAAGGGAGGTAAATCGAGTTTAATGGATCGTGCGGCCGGACCTTCGCCGATGATAATATCCAGCTGAAAATCCTCCAGTGCTGGGTACAACACTTCTTCCACGACGGGACTCAAGCGGTGAATTTCATCGATAAATAACACATCATTGGGTTCTAGGTTGGTGAGCAACGCCGCTAAATCACCGGCTTTTTCGAGCACGGGCCCGGAGGTTTGTTTGAAACCAACTTGCATTTCATGAGCGATGATATGAGCGAGTGTCGTTTTTCCCAGTCCCGGTGGCCCAAAAATTAAAACATGGTCTAAGGCTTCGTGTCGATTTCGTGCGGCCGTGATGAAAATAGTCATTTGTTCGCGAACGGTTTGTTGGCCAATATAATCTTGCAGGCGTCGTGGACGGATACTTTGTTCCAGTGTCACCTCTTCTTCACGCTCATTAGCGTTAATTAATCGATCCGTTTCTGTTGTCAAAGCGGCGCTCCCGTGACCATTTGTTTTAGCGCAATTCGAATGAGTTCTTCCGGCGTTGTCCCCGCTTCTGGGATTTGATCGATCGCCTGTTTCGCTTCTTTCGGTTTGTAACCGAGTGCCACTAAAGCGCTCATCGCTTCTTGTCGGCTGTTTGAAGGTGAGTGCGCAAAATCATTATTT
>CAYGED010000064.1:0-2176 GCA_964348555.1 uncultured Coxiellaceae bacterium | reverse complement strand
GAGATCTTTTGTTTCGATGATAAGCCGTTCCGCGGTCTTTCGTCCAATACCGGGAATGCTGATGAGCTGCGTCGCGTCATGATTCACCACACACTGGATGAATTGTGTGGGATTAATACCGGATAAAATGGTCAACGCTAATTTCGGGCCGACACCATTCACTTTAATCAGCGCGCGAAACAAGCGGCGATCCATTTCATTTTTAAATCCATAGAGTAAGTGCGCGTCTTCTCGTACGACCAGATGGGTGTGGAGAGTAACGGCTTGATTCAATCCTGGTAGGTCATAAAACGTCGTCATCGGTGCGGCAATTTCATAGCCGATACCACCGACGTCAATCAGTAAATAGGGGGGTTGCTTTTCAAGAAGAATACCTCGAATGCGTCCAATCATTTTTAAGTGGCTCCCGTGTCGGCCAATTGTTTGAGTCGGCTTGTGAGTGCTTGACTATTAGCATGACACAAAGCGATGGCTAATGCATCGGCGGCATCGGTCGATGGGGTATTTTTTAATTTAAGTAACAGGTTGACCATATGCTGAATTTGAGCTTTTGTGGCGCCGCCATAACCGACGATGGCTTGTTTAATTTGTTTTGGACTGTATTCGGTAACCTCGAGTCCAAACTGAGCGGTGGCGACTAAAGCTGCTCCGCGTGCTTGGCCAAGTTTCAGGGCGGATTGATGATTATGAAAGGTAAACACTTGCTCAATCGCGGCCAACTGGGGTTGATAAGTCGCAATGATGCGTGAAAGCTCATCGTGAATTTGCCCAAGGCGAATATTGAGGTCCGCTTCATCGGTTTTAATTTGACCGAACGTGACGCAGCCTTGCTTTGAACCTTCGATCCAAATGATGCCATAGCCGGTGCAACGAGACCCCGGGTCGATGCCAATGATTGTTTTGCGATTTGATTCCATTATCATTCCAAACCTTCTGTTTATACTAATTGAGAAAGAAAGGTGCTTGCGGGCACAATCACCGGGCCTGATTCGTCAAAGCAACTTTTATCGATGTAAGGCATATCACAGCATACTTGAAAAGCATATTTTACACCGAGTATTTGCTGGAATTTTATTAAGTGAGGACTGAGCGATTGGTTATCGGAATATTTTGCTTCTACTAGAAGCCAGGGCTTGTTATTTTTCGTGACAACAAAATCGACTTCTTGTTTTTCTAAGTTTCGTATATAAAACAAGTCATAGTCGCCGAGCCCTCGGTCTGTCCAGAAGTGCACAGCCTTCAATAAATGAGAGGCGATAAAATTTTCGAATCGCGCGCCCTCATCGGTTAACAGAGACCAATCCCATAAAAATATTTTTGGTTCTTTAATCAGTGAACGAGTTACGTTTTTATGCCAAGGTTTAATGGTGAAGCAATAATAAAATGTTTTTAGTGTGTTTATCCAGCGCCTAATGGTGTCTACACTGACTCGAATTTTTTTCGCTAGGTTACTAAAAACTAAAACCTGACTGCTTTGAGCGGCGAGCAGTTCTGTCAATATTTCTAATTGATTGAGCTCTTGAATACGTGTGGCGTCTCGAATATCTTCTCGTATGAGTTGCTGCTTTCTGAGTCGTTGCCACCGCAATGAAAAAGAGTGGTTACTTTTTATGAATGGTTTTGGGTAACCGCCAAATTGAAGTAAATGCTTAAAATCTTGAGCGGGTATTTCGATGGGTTGAGATATTTCGTTGAGTGATAAGCGAGAGCGTACGCACTCCGCTACGGATAATGGGTGCATGCGATAGAGAAAATAACGCCCCATTAAACTGTCACCCCCGCGTCTGAAAAGGTTCAAGCGCGAACTTCCTGTGACGATAATATGCGTTTTTGTTTTATAGAGATCGTAAAATCCCTTTAAAAACGATTTCCATTTGGAGTACTTGTGAATTTCATCAAAGACAATACAGGCTTTTTTTGCTTGCAGTCGCTCTAAACCGATTTGTTTGGCAATGGCTACACTGCCTTCGATAATTAAATCGCGATGATCTCGTTCATCCCAATTCAGGTAGGTGAATTGAGGATAATAGCGACTAGCGGTTTGACTGCTGGTGGTCTTACCGACTTGGCGAGGCCCCTCCAAAAATAGCATGAGATCATCATGCTGAAGATGCTGTTTGATGAGGCGGTCATAAATGCGTTCCATAGATGATTATTTTACGGCATGTCGTAAAAT
>CAYGED010000063.1:0-6629 GCA_964348555.1 uncultured Coxiellaceae bacterium | reverse complement strand
ATAAAAAATCCTTTGAGAAATGGATGAAAAAATTAAACGCGGCAAAAGCGTTCGCCTTTGATACCGAAACCACCGATATCGAGGCCACTCGCGCCTCCCTGGTCGGTATTTCATTTTCGACAACGCCGGGCGAAGCGGCCTACGTTCCTCTGAAACACGATTACCTCGATGCGCCAGTGCAACTCGATAAAACCTACGTTTTATCAGAAATTCAACGCCTGTTTAACGACCCCGATAAAACGCTCGTGGGCCAAAATATTAAATATGATCTTGAAGTATTGGTGCGCGAAGGAGTGGAAATGAAAAACCAACTCCGCGATACCTTGTTGGAATCCTACATTATCAACAGTTCAAGCTCACGACACGATCTCAACACACTGGCTTTAAAATACCTTGGGAAAAAAGCCATTGCCTTCGAAGATATCGCTGGCAAAGGCGTGAAACAAGTGACCTTTAATCAAATCGCCATCGATACAGCGACTGAATATGCCGCTGAAGACGCCGATTTTACATTACAACTCGATCAAAAACTGATGCACATCATTGAAAGTGAAAAAAGCTATAAAAAAGTTTTCGAACAAATTGAAATGCCACTCATGCCGATTTTAGCCAAGATGGAATTAAAAGGCGTATTGATTGACACCCATAAGTTAACCCATCAAAGCAAACATCTCGCCAAACGCATCCATGAACTCGAAGCAGAAGCCTATAAACTGGCTGGAAAAAAATTTAATTTAAGCTCTTCGAAACAATTGCAAACTGTTTTATACAACGAACTCAAATTACCCATTTTGAAAAAAACACCGGGCGGGCAAGCGTCGACAGCCGAATTTGTGCTCCAAGATCTCGCGCTGAATTATCCTTTGCCCAAAGTTATTTTGGAATATCGGAGTCTCAGCAAATTAAAATCGACCTACACCGATCGACTCCCAGAAGAAGTGCATCCCGACACAGGACGTGTACACACCTCTTATAATCAAGCGGTAACCTCCACCGGTCGATTGTCTTCCAACAATCCTAATTTACAAAATATCCCCATACGAACGGAGGAAGGTCGAAAAATTCGACAAGCGTTTATCGCGCCAAAAGGCTATCAAATCATTTCAGCGGATTATTCTCAAATCGAGCTGCGGATTATTGCACATATTTCAAAAGACCCCAATTTAATGAGTGCTTTTGAAAAAAAATTCGATATCCACAGCGCTACTGCCGCCGAAGTTTTCTCTGTGAAACTCGATCAAGTCACTCCCGAACAACGTCGTCGCGCTAAAGCGATTAATTTCGGTTTATTATATGGCATGTCGGCTTTTGGTTTGTCCCGACAATTAGGCGTCGAACGCGCCCTTGCTCAGCAATACATGGATATTTATTTCGAACGATATCCAAACGTACACGATTACATGAAAAAAATTCGTGAAGTGGCTGCCGATCAGGGCTATGTGGAAACCTTATTTGGACGCCGCGTGTATTTACCGGATATCCGCAGCACGAATTTACAGCGCCGCCGCGCGGCTGAACGTGCGGCGATTAATGCCCCCATGCAAGGTACCGCGGCTGATATTATCAAAATCGCCATGATCAACATGGATCGTTGTCTCAACAAATACAGTTTTAACGCCCACATGATCATGCAAGTGCACGACGAACTCGTCTTTGAAATCGCAACACCCGACATTAATATTGTCTTACCACACATCCACTCTGCCATGGAAAATGCCGTCACTCTCACCGTCCCCCTATCCATCAACATTGGCGTCGGCAACAACTGGGACGAAGCGCATTAGGGCTTGTTTAGAACCCGTTTGACTGTAGCGCCGGCTGCATACTGAACCACTGCCAGCTGGCAGTGGTTCAGTATGGTTGATCCAAATAAAATTTGTGGATGAGTGTTTTTATGATAAATCCTCCCCTACCCTCCTTTTTCAAAGGAGGGGGAGTAGGACTCCAGATTGAACTTCGCGTGCGCTCAGCCCAGCCTACTTCTGCCTAGCCCGTTGACATCATCATTATCATGATCATTATCCTCATTCTGCCAAGGTACTTGGTATTGATGTTGAATCGTGCTCATGCATCTTTTCGCTAGAATTCCGACAGCGAACAACAGAACCACCAGACCCAGTGAAAATGGGACTAACGTATATTGACTTTCTTTTTCACCTTCAATGGCTTCGCAAATATGCTTCGCTACCTCCCAACTTGATTGAAACCCTTCTTTATTAACCGCTTCAGTAAGATTCTCTGCGATGAAAAAAATGGCCCTTTCAACGCCTTTAGAAGCAAGCCAACAAATCTCTTTTGCTTGAGCGTGGTTGAAATTCAACTGAGGAATAATCATACCATCTTGTTTTAGGATTTCTTTTCTATAGCCCGAAATGAATGTTCCATCGACGTTCTCAAATTGAGTTTGAAGCGTCAAGTTAGACACCTTGAAAAAAGTAAACACATTTACAATGGAAACAGATGCATTGACTAGGACGGGAAAGAGCGAATAATACAGCCTTGTTAACCATCTTTTTCCTTCACCTCTCATCCAACCAACCTCTTAATATCAGAATCAAAATATAAATTTTTTCCCCGTGACTTGCCACGGGACTTTACACGACGGGGTTTTCAAAGGGGAACCATGTAAATGCTCCCCTTGGGTGCTCGAGCGCGAATTTATTTCGCGCTCGAGCATTCTTACAGGATATACCACTCGCTTTCAAGTAGCGTTGCTCTCACCCACTTTTTTCTGTATCATTTCCTTTCAAATAGCCCTTAAATTAACTTGGAATAATATGTCTAATCACAAAACCCTTGCGGCCTTTATGCCGTTATTCTTAATTCTGTTCATCGATGGAATGGGATTAAGCCTGCTTTTTCCAGTTCTCAACAGCATCATTATCGATGTGCATTCCAACTTTTTACCGGCAGCCGCTTCAGAATCAACGCGCAATTTTCTCTATGGTCTGACGGTCAGCATCTTCATGATCTGTTGGTTTTTCGGTGCAACGATTTTGGGTGATTTATCCGACAAAACCGGGCGAAAAAAAGCCTTACTCATTTGCCTCGTCGGCGCCTTCGCCGGTTATCTACTTTCTGCATTGGCGGTTGTGGGACAAAGCCTTTCTTTTTTAATCTTGGGGCGTGTCATCGCGGGATTTACCGCGGGTAGCCAACCCATCGCGCAAGCGGCCATCATTGATATTAGTCCGCCTGAACACAAAGCCCGAAATATTGGCCTGATCTTACTCGCCATTGCGCTGGGATTTACCATTGGTCCCGTCATCGGTGGTTTTTTATCCGACAATAAATTCGTGAGCTGGTTCAGCTTTTCAACGCCCTTATTCTTCGCTTCGCTCATCTCCTTGCTTAATGCATTTTTGTTGTGCGGGTTATTTAAAGAAACTTCCACGCATGCTGGCAAAATCCGCATTCGGCTTCATCAGGCGATTTCGGTTTTTATCTCAGCCTTTCAACACGAAAAAATCCGCCTGCTATCCGTAATATTACTGGTGATGATTTTTGGATGGAGTAATTTTTTCACTTTTTTGCCGATGTTTTCTTTAAAACGCTATTCTTTCACGCCGCTGGAAACATCTCTGTTACTGGCTGTCATGGGTGCTGGCTTTAGCATTGGTTTCGCCTATCTCATCGATCGCTTGGTGAAACACTGGGATTTAAAAGTCATCGTGACCTACAGTTTCTGGGCAACCGCGGTGGGCATCCTTATTATTATTTTTATGCAACACCCACTCATTTTATGGCTGCTCGTGGGACCGATTGGTGTTTTTATTGCAGTCGGGTATTCCGCGCTCATCACTTTATTTTCAAACCTGGTTAACGACAACGAACAAGGTTGGGTGATGGGCGTGACCGGTTCGGTGATGGCACTTTGTTTCGGTATCACCGCGCTTTCCACCGGTTATTTAGCCGATTTCGGAGCGAACTTCTCCATGTACCTTGCTGCACTGGGCACAGGACTCAGTGGGTTTTTAATGTTTTTTCTATCTCAGTGGATTAATAACACGAAAAGCAGTTAAGACGATCTCAAAAATACCTGATGAGCCATCCAAATGGGGTGACTTTTCTTAAGATTCAATTAATTTCAATGGCCATATTGTTTCTCTCTATTCTGCTCTGTATAATTTTTCCTCATCGTTAACCATGAAAATGACTAGTGAGATAAAATGAAAAAAAATAGCGATATTGAAGATCTTTATAAAGGAAGTGGAGGAGGGCCTGCCGCTCATAGAGCAGCTTTGTTTGATAGAAATGCAGGGCAACATCAGCTCCCGGAAGAGGATAGTTGCAGCGTTTATTGTTATTCTGCTATTCCTCTACTCCTCCTTGTCGCTAGCTTAAGCCTGTTTGCTTATAACAGCAGCACCTCTCAAGACCAGAGTGCCAGCACTTTTAGAACCCCAATTACTCTGCTCGTGCTGGCTTTTATAATTGGCTGCGTTATGTGCCTGGGTCAGCGAAACGTCAGAATAGAAATGAGAAACGATACAAACAGCATATTTACTGCCACGCAACAACGAATAGATCAATTTTCTGAATCAACCGGCGATGAAAAAGAAGAAGAAAAAAATCTTAAAATATAGGTAACACTCCATGCAAAGAAATAATAATCCAGAACGCGACTCAACAGAAAGTTGCTGCTGTCAGCACCGTTCTGTTTTCTTGGGGATAGTGCTTATACTAGCGGGTCTTATAACGATGCCAATTGCGGCCATCGATGACGATAAAAAGCTTGCCCTTATCGCACTCATCGAAACTCTCCTAGGCGCAACCTTGGCATCTTGTGGGATGCTCTGTGCGCGAGCTGAAGGACGTGCATTACGTACCAATTTCACTCAGACCTTACTGACAGCCCAGCATCAGCAGATACCTTCTTTTGAAATAGAGGATGATGCCCCCGATAAACAACTCGAAAACAATACGTGAGATAAAAAATATGCAAAGAGAACATAAGTTAGACGACACCTCAGCAAACAACTGCACTTGCGCGTGTTGTTTTGCGTGCCTAGGGTTGCTTGGCCTTTTTACCAGTATTGCATTAGCGATTAGCGCCAATGGAGATAGCGAATCCAATGTAGTCCAACCCGGTATAATCTTAGGCATTCTAAGTGTAATCTTGCTCTTTTGCGTCTGCCAATGCGCGCGAGGTGAAGGACGACAATCAAGACAAGCGACCAGTCGCCTTTTTAAGGATGTGCAAGATCGTCTCTATCGCAACGATAATGAAAACAGCGTTGAAAAAGAGGGCGATAATGATCTCGAGGGGCAAGCAGACCACATGGTTGATTCATTCTGCGAACAGCGCCTCGAGAGCGGACGACAATAAGAAAAAACAAAATGAAAGAAGAAGAAAAAAAACAACGCAGCGATGATCATACCGACGATAAAAAAGAAGGCTCTCCACTCGACGAAACCCAACTTTTAATTCGAAACAATGATGAGTCAGCTGTAGAAGATGGCGTTGGGCATAACTACAGTTGGCTTAGTTGTTTCTGTTATTGTCTATTAATAATTATTCCAATCATGTGGATATCAGAAAACTCCAAAAACGATGATACTGATGACATCGGTAACGACGAAAACATGGCTCCACTGATTTGGCTATGCGCCGATGTCATCATCGCTTGTTTCGCTTTTTACTGTTACCGTCGAATCGGGGCAGAAACAAGAGCAAATGCAAACGCGGCGTTCAGCACTAGTCAAAGAGCATTAAATAATAACCCTGCATTATCTGAGGGTGACGACTCAAGTGATCTGAAAAACGAAACAATTGCTTCGCGTTCCGTATAAGACAGCCATATCATAAAAAACTGTAGGTTGGGCTAAGCGCCAGCGAAGCCCAACAACATTATTCTCCCAATGGGTGGGGAGGAGTGATTGTCTCACTGAGTTGCTGGGCTTCGCTGACGCTCAGCCCAGCCTACTTGTTAATCGCTCAGGCCCAACCTACTTGCTTTTGAAAATGCGAACGGTATATTAAGACAGCAGACCAGACTCTATTCCACCGTCACGGATTTGGCGAGATTACGTGGTTGATCGACATCCGTGCCTTTCAACACGGCAATGTGATAAGCCAATAATTGCAAGGGAATGGTGTACGCAATGGGCGCCATGATGTCAGGCATGCGAGGCATCGGAATGCGTAGGTGATTTTCAGCCTGTGGGCGCCATTGTAATGTTTCGTCCATGAAAACAAACAATTCTCCCCCACGCGCTTGCACTTCCTGCATGTTCGACTCGAGCTTTTCAATGAGATGATCGTTGGGCGCCACCACAATGACAGGCATGCCTTTTTCCACCAACGCTAATGGACCATGTTTTAATTCACCCGCTGGATAGGCCTCCGCGTGCATGTAAGAGATTTCTTTTAATTTAAGCGCACCTTCTAACGCGATGGGAAACAACGCACCGCGACCCAAAAATAAAGCGTGTTTCTTGTCAACAAATCGCTTCGACACTTTCTGAATGGCGCGATCCAATGATAACGTATTTTCTAACAACACCGGCAACTGTTTTAATTCTTTTGCAATGATTTCACCACTGGCTTGCGCGTGTTTGGATTGAAACAACATCGCCAACATGAGCAAAGCAACCAATTGCGTCGTAAATGTTTTCGTTGCGGCAAC
>CAYGED010000062.1:0-6688 GCA_964348555.1 uncultured Coxiellaceae bacterium | reverse complement strand
GCTTCGCTTCATACGGGCTACTGACTACTTACTGAATTGAGAAAAATAGATTAAATAGATTTTTCTTTTATTAAAAATTTTTTCCCTGCTGCAAGTGGCGGGGTATTGAGGAGAGAATAAGAGGAAAAATAGACCCTTAATCCATCGCCATCAAACTGGCATTTCCCCCTGCCGCCGTCGTATTCACCGAAAGTGTTGTCTCTGTACAAAGACGAGATAGATAGTGCGGCCCTCCCGCTTTTGGACCCGTTCCAGATAAGCGCCCACCCCCAAACGGCTGCAAACCCACGACAGCACCGATTATATTTCGGTTCACATAAATATTCCCAGCTTTAATGCGGCGCTGGATGTATTCTACCCTCTCGTCAATCCGGCTTTGGATACCAAACGTCAGTCCATAACCCAAGGCGTTGATGTCGTCAATCACTTGATCCAAATCATCCCGATGATAACGAATCACGTGTAAAATCGGCCCAAAGACTTCTCGCACGAGTAACTTTACACTGGGTAATTCATAGGCTTGTGGCGCGACATAGGCACCGTGTTGCGCCAATTCAGGCAGTTCAACACGATAAATTAACTTCGCTTCTTTTTCCAAAAAAGTTTGATGGGCTTCTAAGTTTTTTTTCGCGCTCGCATCAATCACGGGACCCACGTCAGTCATCAATAACATGGGATCACCCATTTTTATTTCCGCCATCGCGCCCGCCAACATGTTGATGACGCTATCCGCAATGTCTTCCTGAATAAATAAAACGCGTAACGCTGAGCAACGCTGGCCTGCACTATCAAATGCGGAGGTGATGACATCCTGAACCAATTGTTCTGACAATGCGGTTGAATCGGCAATCATGGCATTAATGCCGCCCGTTTCTGCGATCAATGGAACGATTTCTCCATCGCGTTCGGCGAGTGTGCGTTGAATGTGTTTCGCGGTTTCGTTCGATCCCGTGAGTAACACCCCACTGATCGCTGGATTTTTTACCAGTGCATGACCAACAATTTCGCCTCGACCCGGCATCAATTGTAACACCGCTTCCGGAACACCCGCTTCGTGAAACAATCGAGTCACTAATGCACCGGTTAAGGTCGTTTGCTGAGAAGGTTTGACGATCACTGCATTTCCGGTAACCAAAGATGCTGCCATTTGCCCGGTAAAAATCGCTGCGGGAAAATTCCACGGGCTCACGCACAACAGCACACCTCGCCCACGCATGGAAAGCGTGTCTTCCTCGCCGGTATAACCTTTCAGTGGGGTATTGGCTAAATGGGTCTCTGCTTGCCAGGCATAATAACGACAAAAATCGATGGCTTCTCGAACCTCGGACATGGCGTTCATCACGGTTCGGCCCCCTTCGCGCACCACCAGATACATGAGCTCAGCACGATGGTATTCCAGCAAATCCCCGGCTTTTTTTAAAATCGCTGCGCGTGCTTCAACGCCCAATCGATCCCACGCATCAAATGCCGTTACCGCTTTTTTTACAGCGGTTTCAACGTCATCGTTCGTTGCTTCTTCGGTGATACCAATTTGACGACGATGATCAGAAGGATCCAACACGGGTCTTCCATTTTTAACCGGGCGACAAAACGGCGCCGCTTCCCAGGTTTTTTCTTCCGCTAAGGCAAAAGCTTTTGATAACGCATCCAATTCATGTCGATTACTAAAATCTACCCCGAAAGAATTCCGTCGAGATTCACTGTAAATATCTTTTGGCGCGGGAATAGTGGGGTTCGGGATTGAATCATTCATAGCGATGTTTGCAACAGGGCTTTCAGCCAGCGCTGATATCGGCATGTTTTTATCGGCAATTCGATTAACAAACGAGCTATTGGAACCATTTTCCAACAAGCGTCGCACCAAATACGGCAGCAAATCTTCATGTTTTCCGACCGGCGCGTAAATTCGACAGGGAATTTTTAATTTGTTGACCACATAATCATGGAGCGCTTTTCCCATTCCCTGTAAATGTTGGAATTCGAATTCGTACTGGTGATAATCCCGACTTCCTTCTTCCATCATGGTCAGAATCGCCGCAACCGAATACGCGTTATGGGTTGCAAATTGCGGATAGATTGCGTCCTGCACGGTCAACATTTTTTTGGCGCAGGCCAGATAAGAAACATCCGTATTCACTTTGCGCGTGAACACCGGATAGCTAACAAAACCGTTCATTTGGGACAGTTTAATTTCCGTGTCCCAATAAGCACCTTTCACCAAGCGAACGGGAATTCGCCGTTTGACTTGTCGCGACAAATCAATCAGCCAATCCAACACGAAAAAAGCCCGCTTTTGATAGGCTTGAACCGCCAAACCCAAACCATCCCAATCCGACAACGCCGCATCTCGACATAATTCTTCAAAAATATCGAGGGAAATGTCGAGTCGATCGGCCTCTTCGGCGTCGATGGTCATGCTGATGTTGACATTTTTCGCGGCTACCGCCAGTTTTTTCACGCGCCGCGTCAAATCGGGAACGATGATCTCACGTTTCTCGAACTGATAGCGTGGGTGCAATGCCGATAATTTCACGGAAACACTCGGGGCTTTGTTAAAATCGGCACTGTGTTCACTTTTTCCTAAAGCGGCGATCGCATTTAAATACGCTTCAAAATACCGATCTGCATCGGCTTTTGTGCGAGCCACTTCGCCCAACATGTCATAAGAATAGTAATAACCCTGTTTGACCTGCGATTCCGATCGCTTCAATGCTTCGTCGATTGTCCGACCCACCACAAAATTTTCACTCAACAATCGCATCGCCTCACGAACGGTTTTACGAATAATCGGTTCTCCACTTTTTCGAATCAGGTTAGACCACAAGTTACGAAAATAACCTGACGACGATTTTTTCAATATTTTCACGGATAAAGCAAGCCCCCATGTCGCGAAACTCACAAATGCGGATTCGCTGTCTTCCACGCGTTTGTTCCAAGCCGCTGAGGTTAATTTATCTTGAATCAATAAATTTTCGGTTTCTTTATCGGGAATCCGCAGCAAAGCCTCGGCTAAACACATTAATAAAATACCTTCTTCTGTCGACAAATCGTAATGCGCCATCAAGGCTTCCATACCCGATTTTTCGCCTTCCTCTTCGCGTATCTTGGTAATTAATCCTCGCGCTAAAGTCGATACCTCTTCTTCAACTTCCGTTGTGAAGGACAGTGCTTTTAATAAGTTATTCACGCAGTGAGTTTCATCACTGCGATACATTTCATTTAAGATCGTGCGCAAAGGAGGAAGTTCAGGAGACGGTTGGGTTAGGAATATATTGCGTGTCTCTGCCATTAAAAGCCTCTCTGGAACAAATGAGCTAAAAGATTTCTAACAAGCGCTTATTTTGCCATCGATGTGCAACTTTCTTGATAACGCTTCACACCGCTTAACAATTCACGTTCAGCAACGGCCTTGTCTTCCCAACCTTTCACTGTAACCCATTTGTTGGGTTCAAGGTCTTTATAATGTTCAAAGAAATGGGCAATGGCTTTCAGCAGCACCGGCGACACATCTTTTAAGGATTTGATATGCGCCAATTGGGAGCAGGCTTTTTCGATGGGCGCGGCTAAAATCTTGCTGTCTTCCCCCTTCTCATCGGTCATCATCAAAATACCCAGCGCCCGCACGCGGAGCATGCTAGCCGGTACCACGGGATAAGGCGTTATCACTAACACGTCCACCGGATCACCGTCTTCAGCGAGAGTGCTGGGCACAAAGCCGTAATTACAAGGGTAAAACATCGCGGTTGGCATGAATCGATCGACCAATAAAAGCCCAGATTCTTTATCAAATTCGTATTTGACCTCACCTTGATCCGTGGGAATTTCGATAATGGCATTAAAGTCTTCTGGCAGTTTAACGCCGGCAGGTATTTGGATGACCATGATTCACGTCCTCGTTTATGTTAAGAGGGCGTATTATATACCCATTCTACTTCAAGATGCGAACCGTTAAAAAAAGATTCGAGACAGAACACCTTAAGGTTTTTATAAGCAACGCGAATGGGTATCCCTGTTTGTACGCGGCGCGCGAGATAAACTCGCGCTTGCGATCAAGGGGGAGCACTGCGTTGCTCCCCCTTGATAATCCCCAATCGCTTTGTTGTTCGCATTTTCAATGGCGAACGATAGTTTTGTGTTTTGAGAATGGGGGGAAGAACCACACTATGGTATACTCATTTATTAAACCATCTACAACCACGGGACGCTTATGTCAAGGATAAATGCTGGTACGCCGTCAACTACCTCATATTCGCTAACGTTATTTCAAACACCACTCACAACACCGTCTCGACATGAAATGCTTGAAGCGAAGCTCGAGGAGAAAACCTCAGATGACACCGCGGATTGGGAAGCTCGTTTGTTGGCTATCAATGAAAACAGCCTAGCATTTTCCGATGAGTTAGAACAACTATTTCTCTTCATCAGCAAGGAGAAAAAATTTCACGTTTTAACTAAATTAGTTCACTCGCACTCACCGGCTGAAAAGCGGATTACTGATCCTCGTTTAGATAAGTTTTGGCGTAAGGTTTTAGATTATTCCCCGATGTTAAAACCCCATCGATTTAAGGATCAGTCGGAAGCGATACCCGATCAACAGAAACCGTTTGATATTTTGGCGGGCGATACGTGTTATATCGAATACCAAAAAGCAAAAACGCCCGACGAAAAAAATGAATGGTTATTGCGTGGCGAATCGTTTGGAAATTACTTGTGCATGGATCGATTAAATCGACAAGACGTCGACCAAATCAACCAAGCAGTCGAATCGGATTCGAAAAATTTTGTCGACCCACTTGAACCTATACTGAAGCGCGCTCGTCTTGCTGCCGATCTGCATGGCACTTTGGGCTATGGTTTATTAGCTGAAACCTATCACCGTCTCGGTAAATATTTTCATAAACGCCTTTTGCGCGAGCGTGATATGGAGTATCACCCAGAAGATGTATTGCCTTCTCGACGTTCAGGCTGCCATCAAGCGCCTCGACCACCATTGAAAAAAGCGACCGATTATCCACCCGATCCCCAAAGATTTCTCCTCGCGCGCAATACTTGCTATCGTCAAGCGCTGAGCTGCTTGACCACTGCGATAGCGTTAGAAAGTCAATCTGAAAATCTCATTCACAATGCCACCCAAAATCGCAGGTCTTATATGGCAGTCTGTTCCTGGACTTATCACAGTCTCCCTACTTTAAAATCCACGCAGGACTATTATCAAAAATTGTTAGCCAGCATTAATTTGTCGCCGTTGATTAATTTTGCTATCTCTGAAGGGGAAAACGCGGCCAAAGAGGTATTAGCTAAATTCGAGGTTGTTGAACCGACAAATTTATCGTTACCGAGGCCCTAAATTTAAAACACCTTCTTCTTTTGCAGCTTCAGATTCATCGTCATTGTCTGCTGTAGTTACCGTCACCGGTGGAGTTGAAGAGATATTATTTTTAGGAGAATCTTTAGTAAGCTCAGCTCTAGAATGTGCTACCTGCGCTGCTGTTGACTCAGATTGGCGGATGTTGATTCCAGCAATTTTAGTCTTAAACGCCTTTTCCGCTACCGTTTCGTCAGTATCCGTTCCTTTTAGTTCAGACTGTGATCCATTAATCGTTATGTGCCAATCCATCCAATTTTTTTCTAGTTCTTGTTGTTCTACTTCTATTTTTTTGTAATATTCACTTAAATCAGGCTCCTCATTATTCGAAACATTCCATACCGCTGACTGTGCTTGAGGCTGAAGAATCACCATCGGCTTCTCTTCATTGATAGAATCGGATGATGGTTTACGGACAGCATCAGACGATGGATGCTGACGCAGAAATGCTTGAATGCTGGTTGGAACCACCGGCATCACACGATCCAACGCGTGGTATAACTCACTTCCCCCATTCAAACCGAATATCAGACGAAACAGCGTGCTAAAAATACCATCGTTTTTCTGTAATCCACGTTTCAAATCTTGCGTTTTAAGCAGCACTTTTGCTCTCTCCGTGCTCGACGCCTCCGGCTTCAAAGCGTTCTCATACTTTTCTTTTAACTGAAAGGCAATTTCCACACTGTTACGACAACGCTTATAAAGCGGCCACCGCCAACCCCATCCACAGCTTTTTTTATAGTCTTCAAAACTCGCATACCCAGCCGCGTGTTTTTGTAAATAGCGACTATTGGTGATTTGAAGCGCTTGTGTTAATTGATAGTCTCGATGATAGTATCTAAGTTCCACATCCTGTTTTTTCAATCGATCAATCAACTGCATCTCATTAATATTAATGTCAGTATAATATTGAATAGCCTGAGAAGAAAACTGATCGGCACGTTGAATTAACTTTATCGTAACCCCTTCTTTAATCGTTAAGGGTGAGTTCGCATAAGTTAGGATATTGTTATAGGCAATCAAGTCTTCAGTATGTAACACCGGTAATATTTTCTGCAGCAACTCGCGACTATCCAATAATTGCTGAGCTCTTGAGTGAATAATGGAATCGGGTTGTTCTAATAAAATATTTTTTAATGCCTCTTCTATCACTTTTGCCGAAGGCGTTTCACCTAAGCGAAGAATTTCTGTTTTGATTTTTCCTATAATTTGGCGAGGGTCTGTAAATGGAGCTAAAAAATCAACTAAACTTTTATAGCGCTCCGAATCGACCCATTGTTTATATTGGTCTTCAAATTTATTGAATGAATTTTTATACCATCC
>CAYGED010000061.1:2082-6695 GCA_964348555.1 uncultured Coxiellaceae bacterium | reverse complement strand
ATTGACGTGATTTTCAAAATCACGATCGTTCCGTATCGTATGCTCCCAAAATCGACGCTTTAATTTCTTAATTTCCCGTATTCCGCTTCGCTTCATACGGGCTACTTATTTTGGTTAAAAACTTAGAAAAAATAGCGCTGCGCGAGTAATTTACCTAACATAACTCAGTATTTGCAAAGCTCCACGAATTTAGGCCTGAATGGGTTGCTCGATGAAGCCTTGGGCTTTCATCCATTTATCGTCGACAAACTTGGTGAGGTAGTTTCGAATGGAATCCGGCAAAAGCACGAGGCAACGATCGCCTTTCTTCAAGCGCTTTGCTGCTTTCAGTGCGGCCCAAACGGCGCCGCCAGAGGAGCCGCCAATTAACAAACCTTCTTCGCGAATTAAACGTCGAGCCATCAAAAACGAATCTTTATCATTAATTTTCACGTATTCATCAATGAGTGTGTTATCCAGCACATCGGGGAAAAAATCATAGCCAATGCCTTCGACTAAATAAGATTTGACTTCGGTTCCACCGCCGAGTATTGATCCGATCGGATCAACCCCAATGATTTGTATGGTTGGATTCACTTCTTTTAGCTTTTGTGCAACACCGGTGATGGTGCCGCCGGTACCAACACCCATCACCACCATCGCCAAACGATCGCCCATGTCATCTAAAATTTCTTGCGCGGTGGTTTCGTAGTGTATGTGGGGGTTTTCCGGATTGGTGTATTGATCGAGTAGGTAGGAATTCGGAATTTCTTTATTTAATTTTTTGGCCACTGAAATGTGACTATCCGGTGCATTCCAGGCGGCTTCAGTGGGCGTGCGATAAATGGTGGCACCCAGCGCTTCGAGAACGACTTGTTTTTCATGACTCATTTTTTCGGGCATGGTGATGATGGCTTTGTAACCTTTGACCGCAGCAGCCAGCGCAATTCCGATACCGGTGTTACCCGAGGTCGGTTCAATCAAGGTGCAGCCCGGTTTAATTTTTCCTTCGCGTTCCGCGGCTTCGACCATGCTATAGCCAATCCGATCTTTTACGGACCCACCGGGATTGAGGAACTCACATTTGCCATAGAGTTCACAAGACAATTCACTGGCCACTCGATGTAAACGAACCGTGGGTGTGTTACCAATGGCTTGTAAAATATTATCAATGAGCATAAAACTTTCCTGAGTAAATGCGATAAGAGTATATACTGCGAGATGCGACTCGTAAACTCAACTTAACCCGGTAGTGGTGACTGATGGAAAAAGATGTATCCTAACTTAAGACTTCGTTATAATTGATCAAAAGGAATCTTCACTATGTTTGACGGAAAATTTGACCCCAAACACATCAACGAGATCGTTCGAAAATTAATCGATACCTTGCCGCCAGGGTTGACGCAACTTCCTAAGGATGTTGAAAAAAATTTTCGCAGCGTGTTACAAAGCACTTTTCATAAAATGAACTTGGTCACGCGAGAAGAGTTTGATGCACAAAAAAAAGTGCTGGAACGAACGCGCACCAAATTAGAGCGCCTAGAAAAGAAAATCAAAGATCTTAACCTAGAGTAATTCCTTCCCGTGTCTTTAGCTGTCGTTTACTGTCGAGCGAGCGTTGGTGTTGCCGCACCTTTGGTCACGGTTGAGGTGCATTTGTCGGGTGGGCTCCCGCGGTTTTCAATCGTGGGTTTACCCGAAGCCGCGGTGCGCGAAAGCCAATATCGTGTGCGTAGCGCCATCATGAACAGTCATTTTGAATTTCCGCGCCGTCGGATTACGGTTAACTTGGCGCCCGCGGATTTACCGAAGGAAGGGTGCCGATTTGATTTGGCCATTGCCCTCGGTATTTTAACGGCTTCGGAACAAATCGCCAAAGATCGGCTTTCGGACTATGAATTCGCGGGTGAATTAGCGTTGTCTGGCGAATTAAGAGCGATTCGGGGTGCTTTGCCATTTGCATTGGAGACGCATCAGTCGGGGCGTGATTTAATCATTGCGTCGGGCAATGCCGAAGAAGTGGGCTTGGCGACGGAAAGAAAAGTTTACGTGGCCGACAATCTACGAGCGGTTTGTGAGCATTTATGGGGTCGACAGGCATTGCCGGTGCTTTCCACCGCGATGCCAGAGCCTAGGCAACACTCGTCGTCTTCGCTGGATTTGAGTGATGTGAATGGGCAAGTTTGGGCAAAACGCGCGCTTGAAATCGCTGCTGCGGGTGCTCACAGTTTATTGTTCATGGGTCCGCCAGGAGCGGGGAAGACCATGTTGGCCATGCGATTACCGAGTATTTTGCCGACGATGACCAATGAAGAAGCTCTGGGTGTTGCGGCCATTTACTCGATTTGTCGAATGGGGTTTAATCCCCTGCAATGGCGCGAACGTCCGTTTCGTTCTCCACACCACACCACCTCGAGCGTTGCTTTGGTGGGTGGAAGTAGTCCGCCACAGCCGGGTGAAATTAGTCTCGCGCATCACGGTGTTTTATTTTTAGATGAGCTGCCGGAATTTAATCGTCATGTGTTGGAAAGCTTGCGTGAGCCGATTGAGGGAGGCACGATTACTATTTCGCGTGCGTCGTATCGTGTCGATTATCCCGCGCGCTTCCAGCTTATTGCTGCGATGAATCCCTGCCCTTGTGGTTATTTGGGTGATGCGCGGGGTCGATGTCATTGCACCAGCGAGCAAGTATCGCGTTATCGTGCGAAATTATCTGGGCCGTTGTTGGATCGGATTGACATGCACGTTGAAGTGGCGGCGCTGGGGCCGCTGACTTTTAGTCAGCAAGCGCCAGTGAGTGAATCCAGCGCGCAGATAAGAGCGCGCGTGGTTGAAGCACGAAAACGACAATGTTCACGATCACATTGTCCGAATGCCCATTTGCCAGTGAGCGAGCTTTCAGTATTTTGCTCGTTGGCGCACGAAGAAAAATTATTTTTAGAAAAAGCGATGTCTGAATTGGAATTATCGACACGAGGGTATCATCGAGTGCTAAAATTGTCGCGCACGATTGCTGATTTGGAAGGGAGTGAAAAAATCGCTTCGCAACATTTAGCAGAGGCTTTGAGTTATCGGGTATTAGATCGAATACAGCAATAGTAGTGGAATTATGATCGCAGCAAGAAACCAAGCGCTAACAACCCACAGCCAATGCCAAAGGTGGCCCACTGCCACGGCAAAAATGGTTGATGAGTGACAAAAAAACTGATGAGAGCGCTGAATAAAAATCCAAAACCCGCACCGAGGAAAAAGACTTTGCGTCGCTTGAGTCGCGGGACCGTCGGTTTATTTTGAGCACGTTGTTGTTCGTATTTAGTAGCAGCTAATACTTCGTAAAGAAGACGAGGCGTTTTCATCAACAATTCGGCGGATTTCGGAAATTCCGCCACGAGAGTTTTAATCGTGTGTTTCAGTCCGTACTGTTTTTGCATAAAGCGTTCGAGGAAAGGTTTTGCCGTTTCCCACAAATCCAAGTCGGGGTATAACTGTCGTCCTAAACTTTCGACATTCAGCAGGGTTTTTTGTAGCAATAACAATTGAGGTTGTATGTTCATGTCGAACTGGTCAGCCGTTTGAAATAAACGTAATAACAGTTGGCCGAAAGAAATGTCTTTCAGCGGCTTTTCAAAAATGGGTTCGGAAACGGTTCGGATGGCTGCTTCGAATTGATCGACGCGTGTGTCGGGTGGAATCCAGCCTGATTCAACGTGTAAAATGGCGACTTTTCGGTAATCGCGTTTGAAAAACGCTAAAAGATTTTCTGTGATGTAGCGTTGGTCTTGCGGGCTCAAGGATCCCATGATTCCAAAATCCACACCCAAATAACGAGGATTTTCTGGATCATTTACGTCAACGAAAATATTTCCGGGATGCATGTCCGCATGAAAAAAACTGTCTCTTAAAACTTGGGTAAAAAAGATTTCCACGCCGTGTGTCGCCAGTTTTTTCATGTTGACCTGTGCGGCGTGCAAGGCGGCAATATTTGAAATGCGAATGCCGTGGATTCTCTCCATCACGATGACGTTTCGCCGTGCGTAATTCCAATATACTTTTGGCACGTACATCATGTTGGAATGCGCGAAATTACGGCGAAGTTGAGAAGCGTTTGCCGCTTCGCGCATCAAATCGATTTCATGCAGAATGGTTTGTTCAAACTCCGCAACAAATTCGATGGGCTTTAAGCGGCGCCCATGTTTCCAAAATCGCCGAGCTAATTTGGCGCCCAGATAGAGTAGTGCGATATCTCGCCGGATCGTTTTTAATAAATTGGGCCGTAACACTTTAACAATCACATCGCTGCCATCTGGCAAAGTTGCTGTGTGCACCTGAGCAATGGAGGCAGAGGCCAATGGTTTTTCTTCAAACTGCAAGAAGCATGCTTCAATCGGTTTTCCATAGGCTTTTTTTATGATTTCTTTGGCGACTGCTCCAGAAAAGGGAGGCACTTGGTCTTGCAGTTTGGATAATTCGTCAGCGATGTCATCGGCAAGCAAGTCACGACGTGTCGAGAGCAATTGCCCGAATTTAACAAAAATAGGCCCTAATTTTTCTAAAATAATTCGAGCCGACGCGCCTCGTGATTTTGCTTTTTTTGAGAAACTCCAAGGGTTGAGGTAACTCAAGCCTCGTAACAG
>CAYGED010000061.1:0-2072 GCA_964348555.1 uncultured Coxiellaceae bacterium | reverse complement strand
AAGAGTTGGAGTGGCCGAATCATGAGTGTGCCCTTTTTGCGAGTAGCTTGTTGATACGCTGTTCCATTCGATCAACGTCGTGCTGGAGATTCGTCACTTCAGAAATAAATGCTTCCACGTCAGATGGGATTGGAAAGTGCGCGGATTCGATTTGCAAATAGTCTTTGATGTTATTTTTTAACGTGTCGACAGTGTGGCGCGCGATGGATCTTGTTTTCTCGATGCCTGTGCTGATTCGATGTGCGGCGATGTCACCGACGATTTTCGATAAGTGTTCTTCCCAATCGATGTCCATTTGCCCTAGGATGTCACGCAACGTTTCTCCGACCTCTACGTTGCCGCTGATAGAGATGCTATTCTGAAAGATAGCGACATTGTCGGCTTTGCCGCAGCCGGCTTTAAATAAACCGAATAAAGTGCCTGAGATTGTTGTGTCAGGTTCGTTTTCTGAATGTGGTTTAAACTCCATACCTTCACTCGATGGACGAATATAAAATGAATAATGCCAATCCATGATGTCAATCTTAATAATTTTATTATTAAGACGTGTCAATCGTTCGAGACTGTCGGGATCTAAGCGCAAATAGGCGTTGACGATTTTTTCAAGGCCTTTGAGTGCGATTGAAATCATTAGTATTTATACCCTTTATGAACAGCCACGATGCCGCCACTTAAGTTTTGATATTGGCAGTCTTCAAATAAAGCTTCTTGCATCATGTTGATCAGCGTTTCTTGATCAGGGTGCATTCGAATCGATTCGACCAGGTATCGATAGCTTTCTTCATCGTTAGCGATCCAGTGACCCAGACGCGGAATGACGTTAAATGAGTAAGCATCATAGGCTTTTTTTAGCAGCGGAGAAGTGGGTGTTGAAAATTCGAGTATCAATAAAAATCCGCCAGGCTTTAATGCTTGGTACATGGATTGAAGTGCCCGGTTTTTGTTGGTTACATTTCGTAATCCAAAACCGATGATAATGCGGTCGAAAGTATTATCTGGAAAGGGAAGCTGTTCTGCGTCGGCTTGAATAAATTCCACCGATCGAAAGGCACCGCGATCCATTAATCGATTTCGGCCTTCGCCTAACATGGCGTGATTGATATCGGTGAGGAAAATTTTTCCGGTTTTGCCAACGCGCTGACTCAGTTGAAAACTCAAATCTCCGGTTCCGCCGGCGAGATCGAGCACAACATCGCCCGTTCTAACTTGACAGATTTTTACGGCCAGGTCTTTCCAGAGTCGATGCAAACCGAGTGACATCAGGTCATTCATTAAATCATATTTAGATGAAACCGATTTAAAGACAGCCGCAACCTTTTCTTTTTTTTCAGTCGTGCGTACGGTTTGAAAGCCAAAATGCGTGGTGTCGTTAGTCATGGGGGGAATGATAGCACAGCCCTCGTTGCTATAGAATATAACGACGTAGGTCTTCGTCTTCCGCGAGCTTCTCAAGTTGTTTGTTAACATAAGTGCCATCAATCGTGACGGTTTTTCCAGGATGATCAGTCGCCTCAAACGAAATTTTCTCCAGCAAGCGCTCCATAATGGTATGCAGGCGTCGTGCGCCAATGTTTTCAGAACTGTCGTTGACGCGGAACGCAATCTCTGCGATTCGCGTAATTCCCTCTTTGGTAAATTTGAGGACGCACTCTTCAGTTTTCATGAGTTCGACATATTGTTCGGTGAGCGATGCTTTGGGTTCCGTTAGAATCCGCACGAAATCATTTGCGCTTAACGCTTTTAATTCAACACGAATGGGGAAACGGCCTTGTAATTCTGGAACAAGGTCCGAAGGTTTTGTAGTATGAAAAGCGCCGGACGCAATAAATAAAATATGATCGGTTTTCACCATGCCGTATTTTGTCGTAACGGTGCTGCCTTCCACCAGCGGCAACAAATCACGTTGCACGCCTTCGCGAGAAACATCGGCGCCCATTGCGCCTTCGCGCCGAACGATTTTGTCGATTTCATCTAAGAAAACAATCCCGTTTTGCTCGACGCTTTGCACAGCAGCGCTTTTGATTTCGTCCTCATTGACGAGCTTAGCGGCCTCTTCTTCTTGCAGAATGCGC
>CAYGED010000060.1:0-6792 GCA_964348555.1 uncultured Coxiellaceae bacterium | reverse complement strand
CACTATAGCACGTTACGAAGAATAAACCTTCATAAAATTGTGTTCTGCAGGTACATGGTGGTCAAATTTTCTGACACCGGCCAGGCTACCCGATCGAAGTCTGTGGCAATTGTAGAAAGCTTCCCATTCGGCTAATTTAGCATGCAAATCAACATTATCTTTATAGGTTAGAAGCTGGTAAAACTCGCGCTGATCTGTACCATGCGAACGTTCTACTTTGCCAATAAAGAACCCCTTCGCAAGCAGCGGGGTTCTTTATTTTCGCGGGAAATATCTCCTTGTACTTGTACATTCATCAACGACTCCTTCAAAACAGTTTAATTTATCAAAACTGTCAACCGAAGTCGTTATATTCATATGAATTTAAAAGGACTTAGCAAAGTATCCGGTTTTATTTAACAAAAACACATTCTGCTGGACAACAAAAAAACGCTGAATCATTTGTTCATCCTGATTTGGTGGGTTTTTTGATCGTATAAAACTTGATGGTGCCCGGGGCCGGAATCGAACCGGCATGGGCGGTTTAAGCCCGAGGGATTTTAAGTCCCTTGTGTCTACCTATTTCACCACCCGGGCGATAGAAATATCAGATCGGTGGAGGCGGGGGTCGGAATCGAACCGGCGTAGACGGCTTTGCAGGCCGCTGCATGACCACTCTGCCACCCCGCCATTATTGCATAATGATAGTGCTATATGCGTTATAAGCCTTACGGGAAAAATTGCAAGGAACTGCTCGATTTCCGGCAATTAAATAACATTTCATAAGAGCCATTTTCCTGGAAAAATGGAGCGGGAAACGAGGCTCGAACTCGCGACCCCAACCTTGGCAAGGTTGTGCTCTACCACTGAGCTATTCCCGCTTACAAAGCGCTTATTATTACCGTTCACGAGACGATGTCAAGTCAGGCCAAGCCACTTTTAGGTAGGCAATCATGGTCCACAAGGTCAACACAGCAGCAACCCAGAGCAATAGCACCCCACTCCACAAAATCCAAACCGGCGTATCGGGTGCAAACCAAATTAATAAAACCAACGCCACCATCTGCATAACCGTTTTTACCTTCGAAAAGAACGTAACCGCCATGCTGGTTCGCTTGCCCACCTCAGCCATCCATTCGCGCAACGCTGAAATTAAAATTTCACGGCAAATGATGATGGCCGCTGGAATGGTTAGATAAGGTACATAATGTTCGCCAACAACTAAAATCAACGCCACACCCACTAGCAATTTATCCGCCACAGGATCTAAAAATGCGCCAAATTCAGTGACTTGTTTTAAACTGCGCGCTAAATAGCCATCCAGCCAATCCGTGATCGCTGCGACGATAAAAATAATGGCAGCCAGCGGGTGAGCGAAGTGGAAGGGCAAATAATAAATGACCATAAAGACCGGAATGGCCGATAAGCGCAGAAACGTCAACAACAACGGAATGTTCATATAGTTGATTTTACGGGGAAACGTGGGAAGGTCAATATGCCTTACGATCGGCCGCGGTATATTCTTTTTGATGCGACTGCAAGTGCTTTTTATGATCCGCGATTTTATTGATAAGCTGCTGGGCATTGATGTTGGTATTTAAATAATCCAAATCGACATTGATCTGAACCAATCGCATCCGTTCTTCTGCCGTCAAATCACTTTTTTGCAAAAGAGTCCACTTTTCATTTTCAAGCTGCTGAACAAGCCGTTGGCTTTCTTCCAAACGCCGCTCAAGATTCTCAATCGATTCTTCAAAAACATGGATACTGCGGCGATAATCCTCACTGCGCGCCCGCTGTTGCAAGCGTGGACTGGTGTAATTAAAGAAGTTATTAACTGTACTAGACATTATTAGCAACTTCTGCACTCGATGAAGGGCTGTCATCGTCTGATAAAGAAAGAATTCTTTTCTCTTCAGAATCCTCAGAAGATTTATCCTCTGGTAATGTGGTACTGGGCACGGGGATAGTGCTGATACTATTATTGCGATTATGCTCAGCACTCTGTCCTGCAGCATTTGCACTATTTAAAGCAGAATTAATATTGCTAACTGTTTGGGTTGCGCTGTTAGAAGCTGATAAACTCGAGCTTCCTCGTTGCTCACCCAGCAATGGCTCCGCGAGTGGACCTTCGCCTTTTCCTTTAAGCAGCTGGGTTGTCTGCCGATGCCACCAATTATTCAATCCTTTCATCAATCGATTCAATGGCACGACAACACTGAGATAAAAAGCCGACGTGCTAGCAGCCACTTCCGGTGATAGGGTGGACGAAGCAGTGGCATTAATGTTAAAAGTTTTCCGAATGCCATCGACGAAGGGTTGTACCACTTTCAAAATACCTTCGCCAAGACGACGAACAAACGTCGAGCTTTCTGCCCATGCAGAAACCTTACCGACAACGGCTGAAACAAACGATGGTGCATGAGCAATGACCGCTTTTATACCCAAGGGGAACAAAATAGTATAGATAGCAACCGTCAATACTCCACTGACAAATGCCAGCACACCACCAACAATTTTCCCTTTTATGCCTTCTAATTTATTTCCTTCGTGCCACGAATGGCGAATACTTTCACCCGGTGAAGTAATCGTTCTCCCTAACAACCGCCATGTCTTAAAAACGTAATAGCTGACTCCGAGTAATGCCATACCAACAATGCAACCCGTCATTTCTTTCCAATATAGACTTGGACTTTGACTATAATCATCAAAGAGTTTTTTATAGTTGGCAATCTTACGATAACATAACAATTCTAAAGAGTATGGCAAAAATTCGGTAAATAGCTTCAACGTATTCCAAGCTGTCGTACCCACAATTTTAACTGTCTTCCAAACACCACGAAGCAAAGGAACAATCAACGTATAATTAAGGATTTTATGATAGCGCGGTGAATCTTCGCGATGCCAACCAACAAAATTTTTAAAAATCTGTTCGAAGGTTAACTCTTTTCGAAGATCTGAGTCTGGATCATTCTTATTAGGATTCTTAGAAGTTTTTTTTCTAAGCTTATCGTGCCCAAATAAAACACGGTTTGGAATACCGAAAAACGAGGTCCACATGACTCGCCATGCGGTAATAAAATACTTGCTCTGCGATTCTGGATTAAGGGGATATCCTACTGGATCTAAGCCATTCGCAGGAAATATTTCAAAATAAGCCATTTTAACGTAATAAAGCAATATTGCCTTTCTCCCATTCACAGAAAGATACGTACTGGTAATACCAGTTCGTTTCTTTTTATCTGAAAATGGGGCTAAATAATTTTGAAGCCACGCAGCAAATGATTGAGGTTCAATCTTTTTAACAACTTTTTTACTCATATTGGCATATCCTACACCCCAGTGATTAACAAAATATTAAGATTTGCTTAAAATTACATTAAAGGTAGCAAAAAAATCACTCATTTAAGGCCTGGTGGATGGCTTCAGCCAGTTTTTGGCTGATTCCAGGGACTTTGGCGATTTCGTCGATGCTGGCTTTTTTCAACTCCTGTAGGCCGCCGAAATATTTCAACAAATCTTGACGGCGTTTGGGACCGATACCCTCGATGGATTCCAAGGGGGATTCCAAACGGCGTTTGGCGCGTTTGGCACGGTGGGCCACAATGGCAAATCGGTGTGCTTCATCGCGAATAAATTGAATCAAATGCAAAGCCATGCTGTCACTCGGTAAATGAATTTCAACTTTGCGCCCCCACAAATAAATTTTTTCTTGTCCAGGTTTCCGTGCAGGCCCTTTGGCGACACCCATCAACATCACGCCACTCACTTGCAATTCTTCAAGCACGTCCGCAGCTTGTTTTAATTGCCCGATGCCACCATCGATAATTAATAAATCGGGCAACGTGCCACCACCTTCCTTCAAACGCGTGTAACGACGACTCAGCGCTTGTCTCAACGCGCCATAATCATCCCCCGGCGTCACACCCGTGATATTAAACCGTCGATAATCTTGTTTGATCGCTCCTTCTGTTCCAAACACAACACAAGAAGCAACGGTGGCTTCACCCTGAGTGTGACTCACGTCAAAACACTCAATCCGTCCAGCGATATTGGGTAAATGCAAAGCGATTTGTACCGCTTCTAACTTGGAAGCCCAGGTATTTTTCATCGCCAAATGCTGTGTCAGCGCTTCGGATGCATTGACGGCTGCCATGTGTTGCCATTGTTTATACGGAGCACGTTTTGTATCACTGATCGTGAATTTATGCTGCAACACATCCGACAAAGCATTTTGTATCCACAACCGATCTTCTAGAATTTCACTCAACACAATTCGTTCGGGCAAATCATCGTGATGCAAGGGACTTAAATAATACTGTGAAACAAAGGCCGTTAATGCATCTTGTTTATTCGTATCACGGGGCATGTTGGGGAAAAAGGGCTTACTGCCAATCACGCGACCGGCACGAATAAAAATCACGACAAAACCGACATAGCCCATCGATTCACTGACACCAATGACGTCGATATTTCCGTTGTCACGCATCATGAATTGCTGCTTTTGCAATCGCCGCAATCGCACGATTTGATCTCGATAATAGCCGGCGTCTTCGTAATCAAGCTTTTCCGAAGCGATTTCCATTCGTCGAGATAATTTATCGACGACTTCGTTATTCTTTCCCTCTAAAAATAAAATGGCTTCGTCAACCTGTTGTCGATAGTCATTTTCATTCACATAACCCACACAAGGTGCGGTGCAGCGTTTAATTTGGTATTGCAAACAAGGCCGCGTTCGATTTTTAAAAAAAATATCATTGCACTGACGCAATTTAAATAATTTTTGAATCAGCGCCAAATTTTCACGAACCGATCCAGCATTGGGAAACGGTCCGAAATATCGGCCTGGCGCTTTTTTCGCGCCACGATAAAAATCCAATCGAGGAAATTTCTGATAAATGGCCAAATAAAGATAGGGATAAGACTTATCATCTCTCAATAAAACATTATAACGGGGATGATATTCTTTAATTAAATTTGCTTCGAGCAGCAGCGCTTCGTTCTCCGTGTTGGTGATGGTCGTTTCGATCAACGCCACTTGCTGCATGAGACTTTGTGTTTTCGTGTCGAGCTGACGTCGAAAATAACTGGTGAGGCGTTTATGGAGATTGCGAGCCTTCCCAACATAAATAACCTGGCCGTCCGTATTTAACATACAATAAACCCCAGGCTTGGTCGACAGCCCTTTGAGGTATGTTTTCGGGTCGGAAATCAATTTAGAATTTCGATTCTTCAGTCTCGGATTCAACCAGACCATGTCGTATGGCCAGCAAGGTCAGCTCGACATCATTTTTCACGTTGAGTTTTTCAAAAATACGGTAACGATAACTGTTGACTGTTTTCGGGCTGAGACATAACTTGTCGGCGATCTCTTGCACCTTTGTGCCCTTGGTGATCATCAACATGACTTGCAATTCCCGTTCCGACAAAGCATCGAAGGGCGTTTCATTTTTATCGGTAACGTGGCGAAATGCCAGACGGCTTGCGATTTCAGGACTGATATAACGCTGGCCGGAATGCACAGCGCGTATCGCCTGCACCATTTCGTCCATGGTGGAACCTTTCGTGATATAACCCGCCGCGCCGATTTGCAAAAGGCGTGCCGGATAAAGATCGTTATTACAGGTCGTGAGCACGAGTACCTTAATATCCGGGTCCATTCGAAGCAGCTTTCGTGTTGCTTCAAATCCACCAATACCCGGCATTTTCACGTCCATTAAAACCACTTGTGGGTGAAGTTTACGGGTTAATTTGACAGCTTCTTCACCGGTTCGAGCCTCTGCAATGACTTTGATCCCGGCAATCTCGTTTAAAATTTTCCGAATACCCGCTCGCACGAGATCGTGATCATCAACCAATAATATGTTAATCACGCAATGTCCTTCTTAAGCCAATTTTCAGTGTAGATAAGCATAATGAATTAGCGGCTCGTCGTAAACTGAATTATTCAGTCTATTTGGCGGAGAGACAGGGATTCGAACCCTGGGAGGTTATTAGCCTCAACGGTTTTCAAGACCGCCGCATTCAACCACTCTGCCATCTCTCCTACTTCTCTATTTCTCAACATGCCATCCTTGGCATTCGTTTGCCTTTCTTCTATACGCACCCCGCCCAACTTCCTGTCGGGCGCTCGCCGGGCGAAAGCAGTGCTTTCGCTAAATTCCCGGCTCGCCCACTCTGCCATCTCTCCTACTTTTTTATTTCTCAACATGCCATCCATGGCAAAACCACCCCCCTCCTTTGGAAAGGAGGGTTGGGGAGGATTTATCTTACAAAACTTTTTCACACAAAAATCCCCCGCCTCGCTAACGTTCGTCTGTCCCCTTTACAAAGGGGGCGATATTCAGTACACAAAGAAAATAGGCGCGATAGGCCTTGGTGTCAATGTCCGCAAAAAAACATCCTCGTAAAAAGCCATTGACAACCCAAACTTTAATCAAACCGTGGAAACCCCATTCTGCCTGGTGTATTATTTACGCACAACACACGACGATATACTGAGGCATAAAACACCATGCGTAAAGCGATCGGATTACGAGTCAGTACACTTTTTGTATTTTTATTAACATTACCCACCTTGGGCTTATCACTGGGCGATACCAGCATTCAACACTTAGTCCAATCGGGTGTACCGCCCCAAGCATTGACAGTCGCTCTGCGCGCGTATCGCTGGGCGAAAGACCATGGCCGTGTTCAAAAACCCATCATGACACTGATCAACTTCAACGAGTCGTCTGACAAAAAACGCCTGTGGATCATCAATATGAACACGGGCCATATTCTTTTTAATGGCCTTGTTGCACATGGCAAAGG
>CAYGED010000059.1:0-6868 GCA_964348555.1 uncultured Coxiellaceae bacterium | reverse complement strand
GAACAAAAAAGACCAGTCCTTAACAAATCAATCAATCCTAATACTTTTTGTGATTTTTACTGGCTTAAATCAGAACTCATTTTATTCTGTCGGAAAAAAGGTCTTCGCACCTTGGGATCAAATGTCACAACAAAATAACCATCGGACACAAATTTATTTATAAAATTTTCTGGTCAATCGATTAATTGACTGATGTGTCAACACCTTCCATCTTGATGAACTTATAGCCACTAAAATTCGAGCTCTCTACCAACGCTCAAAGGGTCACCATTTATTTGATCTCTGGGTGATATTAAAGAAAGAAAATCTAAATGTTGAATCTCGCTAATTTCTTGTTTTTTATTATTTATCTTGGTGCCGGTGCGCAGACTCGAACTGCGGACCTACTGATTACGAATCAGTTGCTCTACCACCTGAGCTACACCGGCTTCCAGATTTTCTATCTAAAAATAAGCGGTTAAGCGTATTGCCGTTTCCCGCACTGCCCCTAGCAAAGATTTACGGCACTCAACCATAACCTCACCCTTTACACTCGTCAAGCGACAACTGCGCTGACCCTAACCACGGTATTGCAAGCATCATCTCCTTAACTTATAAAATCCACCTGGCTATACAAAAAACAGAGGATTGGACATGCACAGCCGTCAACCTGGTTTTACGCTCATTGAATTACTGATTGTCATCACAATCATCAGCATACTCGTCGCGATTGCCATTCCTTCCTACCGAAACTATACCCGTCGTGCTCATTATACTGAAGTGGTTGAGTCAACAGCACCATACAAACTCGGTGTTGAGGAATGCTATGAATTCAGCAGCAATTTATCGGATTGCAATGCAAATCAAAATGGGGTTCCACCCGCAATTGAAGATAGCTCGAACGCTGGGCTCGTCCGCTCCATCGACGTGAGTGCCGGCATCATCACAGTCACACCACAGGAAAAATATGGAATAAAATCGACGGACACTTACGTTCTCACTCCTGCCGTTGATCAAGACCAACTTCAATGGAGTGCGGGTGGTGGCGGGGTTAGCGATGGCTATGCTCACTAGTGCACATTCACTCGCGCACATCCTTGAATCACATCAATTGCTTCAGCCCGACGTTAGCAATTATTACATCGAAACCGCCGAACGCGAACAAGAACCATTTCTGCATTTTCTCGTTAAGCGAAAAATCGTGACGCCTGAGCAAATTTCAAAAGCCTGCGCGAAACATTTCAAAACTCGCAGCATTGATCTTAAAAATTGGGATGAGACGTTAACCCTTGACTCACTGCTCCCTCATTTGCTCGATTATAGCTTTCTCCCCATCCAATGGGTTCGAAATAAATTAACGCTGGCCGTCAGCGATCCACATCAGATGAAAAGAATACATGATTTACAGTTTCAAATGAATGTAACGATAGAAGCTGTGTTCGCACCACACGACCAACACATCACTTGCATTAATAAAATCGTGAGCCAACATATTTACAATATATGCAAAGCAAATTTCAGTCATGTCTCGAATGTGGTCACACTGACAAACCAACTGGTAACCGACGCCATCTATCGAGAAGCTTCCGATATCCATATCGAAGCAGAGCGCCATCACTGCCAAATTCGTTTTCGTATCGACGGCATATTGTATGAAATAATTAAATTTCCGAAAGAATACCATTCGGCCATCATCAGCCGATTTAAAGTCCTGGCAGAACTTGACATTGCCGAAAAACGTTTACCGCAAGATGGACGATTTACCTTTCAAGCCCAAACCGGCATTACACGAGACTGTCGGCTGAGCTCCTGCCCGACCATGCTCGGCGAAAAGATGGTTATCCGATTACTACAACCCAATCATTATTCGCATGATTTTGTTGAGCTCGGTCTCGATAAAATAGAAAAAAGCCAGGTCTTGAATAGCATTCATCAACCACAAGGTTTAATTTTAATTGCGGGTCCTACTGGAAGCGGAAAAACCACCACACTTTACACACTGCTAAACTACCTTAATTCGCGAGAAAAAAATATCTGCACCATCGAAGACCCTATTGAATATCAACTAGACGGCATAAACCAGGTCAATGTAAATAATAAAATAGGATTTGATTTTGCAAAGGCGATACGAACCTTTCTTCGACAAGACCCCAACATCATCATGGTGGGGGAGATACGTGATTTAGAAACAGCGTCGATTGCCATTCGAGCGGCGCACACGGGACACCTCGTTTTATCCACATTACATACCACTAGTGCGCTCGAAAGCATTGCTCGACTCATCAATCTTGGCGTTGAGCGATTTAATGTTGCCAGCACACTCAACCTGATTATTGCACAACGCCTCATCCGAAAAAGTTGCCCCACGTGTAAAAATAAAAAAGAATGTGGATTTTGCTTGAAAGGCTACCAAGGCCGAACGGCCCTATTTGAAATTCTTAGCATCAACGAGCGGCTCCGAAATGGAATACTTCAAAACCAACCCCCGAGTTGGCTGATGCAGCAAGCAAAAGCAGCAGGAATGCGAACGCTCTATGAATCTGGAATAGAAAAAGTACGGAATGGAATCACCACTCAACAAGAATTAGAACGCGTACTATTGACATGAAGCAAAGCCGCCTGTTTACCTGGACCGGAATCGACAGCGAGGGGAAAAAATGCGAGGGGAAAGATCACGCCATTAATCGAAAAATTTTAACCCAAACATTAAGAAATAACGGAATATTTACACTCAACATAAAATCTGATTTTAAATTTCGAATTCGACAAAACAAAATCACTAAAAAAACTATCATTACCGTCTTAAAACAATTAACCCTACTTATTCAAAGCGAAATACCACTGACTCACGCGCTGCTCCTTGTTTCAAACGGATTTTCAGGCCATCCTTTCCAGTGCACCATCATCGAAATAAAAAAACACGTTGAGTCAGGCCATAGTCTTTCCAATTCCATGGCTTATTTTCCGCATCTTTTTAACCCGCTCATGATAAGCTTTGTACGCACAGGAGAAAAAACGGGGCACCTCAGCGAGCTATTGTTGCATCTTTCAACGCATTTCGATCGCGAACTCGAACTTCAAAGAAAATATAAAAAAGCCCTCTTTTATCCCTGTGTGATTCTAGTCACCGCATTCCTGATCACGAGCGCTTTATTTTGGTTTGTCATCCCTCAATTCCAAAATCTCTTTAATGAGTTCGGCACGGAGTTGCCCTACGCAACTCGCCTTGTCATCCATGCTGCAAACCTACTGCGCCATATTGGTTTTCCAGCATTATCGATTGGCTTTGGATTGTTAACCTTATGGAAATATTATCCAGTAAAACAAGAAAAATTATCCTATTTTATTGACAGGTTTTTATTACGTATCCCTTTTCTTTCAAGCATCATTCAAGAAAAAACAACGACCACCTGGTTACAATTGCTAGCGATGACACAAACCGCCGCAATACCGCTCACGGAAGCGCTGATGCTTGCAGCAGCCAGCATCAGCAATCGCGTACTCAAAGCGAAGCTGAGCAGCCTTCCAGAAAAACTCACGGCGGGACATTCGTTACATCATGCCATGCAAGGAACCCATCTTTTTTCTAATCAAACACTAGCGTTTATCGCCATTGGTGAAAGCGCTGGCTCGCTTGACCAAATGCTAATGAAAATAAGCCTTATTCGACAAATGCACTTATTTGATAAGCTAGATCGACTCAGTCAGTTACTTGAACCCGCAATCATGTTACTATTAGCATTGTTCACAGGAGGATTAATTCTTTCGATGTATTTACCCATATTTCGGATAGGAGCCGCACTTTAAATGCCATTATCGATGACTATTGTTTTTGCCATTCTTTTGGGTTTAATCGTGGGAAGTTTTCTGACCGTGCTGATTGTTCGCTATCCGGCAATGCTAGAATCTCAATGGCGGCGCGACTGTCAATCCTATCTTCACGCTCCCCTTGATCCACCCAAAAAAATCAACTTGTGGATTCCACGCTCACGCTGCCCGCACTGCGAAACACCACTCAAACTCCGTCATAACATCCCCCTATTTAGTTTTTGTTTTTTGCGAGGACGATGCGCCTATTGCCAAAAACGCATTTCCGCGTTATACCCCGCGGTTGAATTTCTCACGGCAATTTTAACTGTGTTCATGTTATTGCGCTTTGAAATGAGCACTCAACTTTTTCCAGTGCTTATTTTTACCTGGACGCTAATCGCTTTGTTCTTTATTGATCTTCGGCATCATTTGCTGCCAGATACGCTGACCCTAATCCCACTTTGGCTCGGTTTGTTGTTAAGCATTTTCCATTTATTTGTCTCACCCAAAGCGGCCATCATCGGCGCCATTTTAGGCTACGGTGTGTTGTGGGTCACTGCTTACTTATTTAAACTCGTGCGAAAAAAAGAAGGGATGGGTCATGGCGATTTCAAAATGTTAGCGATGATCGGAACTTGGTTTGGACCGATGATGGTATTAAATTCCCTGCTTTTAGCGGTGATATTAGCTCTGCTCACCAGTATTCTCTTACTCGTTTCCAAAAGAATTCGATTTGAAACGGCCATCCCATTTGGATCTTTTCTTGCCGTCGGTGGATGGATTAGTCTGCTGAGTCATGAGGCCCTCGTAAAATGGCTGATTCCAATGTAACCCTGAGCGCTGAATAGGGAGACAGGCTCATGTTAAAAATTGCATTAACCGGCGGCATTGCTAGCGGAAAAAGCACCGTCGCCAATTTGTTCCGCGAGTTTGACGTTCCCATCATCGATGCGGATACGATCGCTCGTGAACTCACCCAAAAAAAATCGATTTATCTGGATAAAATTATCCAACACTTCGGAAAAGATATTCTCGATCAAAACAGCACGCTCGATCGACAAAAACTTCGCAACCTCATCTTTAAGGATCCGAACGAACGGCGCTGGCTGGAAAACTTACTGCATCCCACCATTCGAACACTCATGAGCAAAAAGGCCGAACAGTATAAAGTGCCTTATGTTATTTTTGTTATTCCATTGCTCACTGAAACGGGAAAAATCGAAAATTTTGATCGCATTCTCGTGGTCGACGCTCCCGAATCGTTACGTAAACAACGCTTGCAATCACGAGACCAGCTGCCCAAGGCTCAAATGGAAGCCGTCTTCAACTCACAAGCCACTTCACCAGAACGTTTAAAAATCGCAAACGATGTCATTCACAATGATGGCTCCATCGATCACTTGCGTGATCGTGTTAAAATGTTACACTCCCAGTACCTCGAATTAGCGAAAGATACTGAATGAACGTCTCTGCTTTTAAACAATTTCTCTTAACTGAAACGGAGCTCGGCAAAAAATCAAAAGTAGCGAAGGAATATACGCCTGAACGGTTGGTGCCGATTCCTCGTCAATTGACTAGAGACGCTATTGGGATAAAATCGCCCCTTGTCTTTCACGGTGTTGACGTTTGGCATGCCTATGAAATTTCTTGGCTAACCCAACGAGGGAAGCCCTGTACCGCGATGGGCGAAATGGTTTTCCCCTGCACTTCCTCCTATCTCATTGAGTCGAAATCATTAAAACTATTTCTTCATTCGCTCATTGCTACGCAATTTCCCGACCTCAAAGCGGTCGAGGCCACTTTACAAAAAGACCTTTCGCTTTATTCAAAATCCGACGTTAGGGTACGCTTATTCCCGCTTTCAAAGACGCCCACCCAAACGTTTTCACCGCCAGCCGGCATCTGCCTCGATGACATCGACACGACCATCGACGACGCATCGACAGTGAACCCCTCTCTGCTGCTCAGCTCTGAGGGCTTGATCAGTGAACAGCTTTATTCAGATCTCTTTATGTCTAACTGCCCTGTCACCGGGCAACCCGATTGGGCAACCATTTTAATCGCCTATCGCGGCCGACCCATCAACCATGAAAGCTTGCTCCACTATCTCCTCTCCTTTCGGAATCAACAGGAATTTCATGAGTCCTGTGTCGAACGGATCTTTATGGATATCGTACGACACTGCAAACCCAACGAATTGTCCGTGGAAGCACGCTATACTCGTCGTGGCGGAATCGATATCAATCCATTTCGCAGCACCTATCCCAATGCCCAACCCAGTCATCTACGCTTGGAAAGACAATAGGGCCTGTTTACCATTCGCTAGGCTGGGCGCTATTCGTTGATTTTCTGCGCTCCGCTGCTCATTTACTTCAATGTAAACTGCGCTGCGGTGCTCAAAAATCAACGAATCCCACCTCAGCCTAGCGAATGGTAAACAGGCCCTAAAAACATTCCACATTTTTTCCAATGAATCTCTATTCGAGAATGGCAACAGATGTTATGATAAGCTAAAAGAGCCATGGCCTTGATTGTATGAAAGAAAACGCGATCATCTTCGAACAACCGCTGAACGAACCCATGCGTATTTGTTTACGCCTGGAGCATTTATTCCGACAATTAAATCAACATCGAACCAAACCCTCCACAACCGACAGCTATTTGGCTTTGACTGCCTTACTAAAAATTGTCAATGTGATTGACCGCCCCGATTTAAAAACAAAATTGTTGCAAACACTATCACAGCAAGCGATGTCTTTGTCGCAACTTAAAAATTCCACTCAAGTCGACCATGAAAAATTGGCACAGCTTTTACTGCACGTGGATAATCTCATCAACCAACTTCACCATTCTTCAGGCAAATTCGGTGAATCGTTACGACAAAATCCATTTCTGAATCAAATACGCTTGCATTTGCAAAACCCTGCTGGCCCTTGCAACTTTACCACACCCGCCTATGCGCTTTGGCTGGAACAACCGGCTGAAATCCGAATGGATGATTTAAAATTTTGGGCAGGCGAAGTCGATAAAATTGATCACATCACCTGTCATGTGACAGCCAAAACAGTAAAAAATATTT
>CAYGED010000058.1:0-6880 GCA_964348555.1 uncultured Coxiellaceae bacterium | reverse complement strand
TGAAAATGAGCGCACTCACAAAAGCCGATTTGGTAGAACATTTATTTAATGTCGTTGGTTTGAATAAACGCGAAGCAAAAGATTTCGTGGAAGTGTTTTTTGAAGAAATTCGCGGATCACTTGAAAAAGGTGTTCCGGTTAAATTATCTGGTTTTGGTAATTTTAATTTGCGTGATTAGGACGAACGTCCTGGACGTAATCCAAAAACCGGCCAAGAAATTCCGATCACTGCGAGACGAGTGGTAACATTCCGAGCAGGACACAAGTTAAAATCCAGGGTGGAGAAGAATGTTAAGCCAGAAGAAGGACAAGGCAAAGTCTAGTCGCGTTGCTGAATTACCACCAATTCCAGATAAATTGTATTTTACGATTGGTGAAGTGAGTAAGCTGTGCGAGTTGCAGCCACACGTGTTGCGCTATTGGGAGCAAGAGTTTGCGCAACTGGCTCCCAGCAAGCGTCGAGGAAATCGACGGTATTATCAACTGGCCGATGTTTTATTGGTACGGAAGATTCGTACGTTGCTTTATGAAGAAGGCTACACGATAGAAGGTGCTCGTTTAAAGTTATCGGGAGAATCCTTCAAAAATAATGCCGAACACAAATCACAACTCAGTTTACGTTCAGCCATTCACGATCTCGAAAAGCTCGCGCTTGAACTTGAAATGCAGTAGGAAGGTAGGGGAGGATTTAGTCTTACAAAACTTTTTCACACAAAAATCCACCACCTCGCTTAACCCAGGATGAGTTTGTTAAAATCCAGAAGCTTGGGCTGATGTAGGTTGGGTTGAGCGCCAGCGAAGCCCAACAGACTCAGCAAGCAAGTAGCAAGTAGCCCGTATGAAGCGAAGCGGAATACGGGAAATTAAGAAATTAAAAGGGTGGTGGCAGTGGTTGATTGGCCTTATTCTTCGTTTCATCGGTATGTGAAACGGGGTCTGCTGTCGGAAGATTGGGGCGGTATCGGGGAGGTCATTAGGGATGGGGCCAATTATGGAGAATAAATCCGAAAATCCCGTATTCCGCTTCGCTTCATACGGGCTACTTACTATTAAAGGCACTGGCCTTAACGCCCATCCCAGATTTTTTTCAAGTCGATCGTGATCTTTACAATGCAGTCATGTGTGTTGTTTTAAGTTTTCTTCAATTTCCAAAGAATGATCAAGACAGCAACATGGATCGCTACTCATTATTCCTTCCATTCGTTCAGAATCTTGTGGTCTTACAAAGCTGTCTGGATGAGAATAATAAAGCCCTGTTAGTAGGCAAAGTATTGGCCTATCTTGCCCCCAAGAATGATTTCTGGAAGACGCTAGGCTCTGATATAGACGGCTATTTTAAGTCAGAGGATTATTCAGCTTTACATCGAGCCGTGCTAGCAAAAATCGAGAAGGCGATTCACTCTGGACTTGATGCAGAAGAAAAGGGCGAAGATCTCGACAAAACCGCCCTGGAAGGGATAATAAATCAGTTCAATAACAATAGACAACAGGATAAAGCCTTTGCCTTAGCCGCCTGGCTAAAGACATTACACGAGCTTCGTCGAGCGATCCGCCAGGAATCATACCGTGTGATGTTTAATTATGCCCTCATTCAATCGTTGAGTTCCAATCGCCCTGTTACTGATTATAAAGTACCCCGTGGTATTTCGGTTATTGATCGGTGCTTGAAGACCATGATTGATGGGCAGTATAAATATAGCGATCGCCGCCGGCATTATTATCAGTGGCCGGACGATGTAAACAAGGCATTTAACAAAATGCAAGCCATCGTAAAAACCCACTTAAGGGAGCGACAGACTGCTTGTCTTGGATTTTTTAAATCGACGCGAGCGACTATCGTTTATAACCTAGCTTCCACAATACCCCTTCCCCCGATGCTGTTTGACCCATCGGCGTTAAATAACGATGAGCCAGATTTTCCAACTGAAAATAATACCAGTGAATCCTGCTCTCTATTAAATGGAAACGGTGATTCGAATTGATATGAGGCTAACCTCTCCTAACGTAGGCTGGGCTGAGCCACGAAGCCCAGCAAACTCAGTGAGTCAATCAATTTCCCCCACTCCGAAAATTTAGGTCCCCGCGATTCGGCTGTTCAGCCCCCTTATAGGGGGCTTTCTCAAACTACCCGTTCTGAGGATGAGAGTGGCTAGCAAATCGTGAGTTGATCAGTATAATAGCCGATTAAGATGAAATCACAGTTGTGAGACGAGGTGGGGTAAAAATTCGACGAAAAAGCGGAGTGTACATTGAAGTACATGAGCATTTTGAGGAGAATTTTTCCTGCCTATCTGGTGGCCACCTATTTTAACCCCTCCCTTTGTAAAAGGGAGGTTGGGAGGGATTTTTATAGAAGCGGTCACATAAAATCCCCCTTAATCCCCCTTTTTCAAAGGGGGAAAAGAAAAAGTCCCGCCGCAAGCGGCTGGGTATTGAGGAGAATAAAAAAATGAAATCACCTCCGTTGCCCATCGTTGTTTTGATTTCCGGTTTCGGCAGTAATTTGCAGGCGATTATTGATGCGGTTGAACGAGGACTGCCCGTGATCATTCAAGCCGTGATCAGCAACAAAGCCGAAGCATTTGGCCTTCAACGCGCTAAAAAAGCAAAAATCCCGATCGAAATTATTCCCCACGAAGATTTTGATTCGCACATTGCTTTCGAGAAGCACCTTCTGGAAACCATCGATCGATATCACCCAAAGCTCGTCGCCTTAGCAGGGTTTATGCGCAAGCTAGAGCCAAGTCTTGTTCATCATTACCAGGGGCGGATGGTCAATATCCACCCCTCCTTGCTCCCCAAACACAAAGGTCTCCATACTCACCAACGTGTCTTGGCAGCTGGCGACAAAACTCACGGTGTCAGTGTGCACTTTGTCACGGAAGCCGTCGACGGCGGGCCGGTGATTTGCCAAGCCAGCCTCTCCATCAAACCCAAAGACACCGCTGAAAATCTTAAGGAGCGAATCCACGCACTGGAGCACCTCATCTACCCACAAGTCTTAGCCTGGTTCGCCGAAGGCCGAATTGTGCTTAAAGAAGGGCGGGTTTACTTCGATCGGCAAGTCCAGCCCTCCACTGGAATTCCACTCGACATCAGCGGACCGGGGTATTTGCGGCATCCATAAACTTGTGTATAATTCATTCTTTCATCTAATCAATACAGTAGGGCGAGTACCATGGTGAAGTCAGAGTTGATTAATCGAATGGCAACACAGCAAGAAAACCTCTCATTGAAAGACGTCGAATTGAGTGTGAACCACATTTTGGAACGCATGAGCACCAGCTTAGGCCAAGGCGACCGAATCGAAATTCGCGGCTTTGGTAGTTTTTGTTTGCATTACCGCCCACCCCGCAAAGCGCACAATCCAAAAACTGGCGCACGTGTTTACACGGATGCTAAATACACACCCCACTTCAAGCCCGGAAAAGATTTACGTGAACGTGTTGATGCAAGTCGACATCAATTCCCCATTCATGATACCGATATCGATACCGACGAAGAGCACACGGATTAAGACGAGATCGGTTTCGACCCTTTGTTGACGATTTCCAATGCCAAATGATACAACGATTTTCGTTTCTCACCGGTGATTTCACGCGCCAAACCAACGGCTTGTTTGACCGATAATTCTTTCAATAAAGTCCGTAATAATGAGACGTGGTCATCGTTCGTTTTCGTGCTTGCTTTTTCGGCGCCCGATACCACCAACACAAACTCACCTTTTTGTTGGTCTTTATTTTGTTGAAACCAAGCGTTCATTTCATCCAAGCGTCCATTGCGAATGCTCTCAAATTTTTTCGTTAATTCGCGAGCCACCACAATGCGACGGCCCGAACCAAAATGCTTTTCCAACAAATCAAACAAATTCAGGATGCGGTGAACAGACTCATAAAAAATAATCGTCCGCGTTTCGTGAACCAACGTGAGCAAACGTTTTTCCCGCGCAGCACCTTTCGATGGCAAGAATCCTTCGAAAACAAATCGGTCTGTCGGCAAACCAGCGCTGACCAGTGCCGCCAACGCCGCTGACGCACCTGGAATGGGCACCACGCGAATCCCCGCCTCGCGTGCCAACGCCACCAAGCGATACCCCGGATCACTGAGCAGTGGTGTTCCGGCATCTGAAATAAGCGCAATCGATTGCCCTTCTTTTAAACGATCACACAAGACTCGCGCCCGTTTTTCTTCGTTATAATCATGCAGCGATAAGGTTGGCGTTGAAATTCCATAAAAATCCAATAGCTTCCGGCTGTGCCGCGTATCCTCGGCTGCGATAAGGTTCACCGATTTCATGGTTTCAACGGCGCGAAACGTGATGTCCTCGAGATTGCCAATCGGAGTGGAAACAATATAAAGAATGCCCGTTTTCATTTTGCCTAGTCTACGCTAGACTTTGCCCATGAAGCAAAACTTCCAATCCCTTTTCCTTTGTCTTAGCCTGGTGTTTTTCATGCTGCTGGGCGGTTGTGCTGGTTCCAGTATTTTTCAACGATACAACGCCGCTAATAATCAGCCCACTCTGTCTGGTACTGATTACTTACAGCTTGCCAATAATGCGCAGGGCGAAAAAAAACAAGACTACCTGCTGCTCGCGGCTGATCGTTTTGCCCAAAATCGACAATACGACAACGCACAGCTGGCCCTTAACCGAACAACCACTGACGCACTCAACCCCGATCAACAAGCACAAAAGAAAATCATTCAAGCCGAAATTTGGGTCGATACCGAACGAGCGGATGATGCGTTGAATTTACTGAGACAAGTGTCGGCAAGTAATGTGGCGCTTTCAACAGCGACTCAAATCAAGTTGCACGAAACACTGGCTGCTGTTTATCGAAAACAAGGGAATACTTTATTCGCGATTGATGAACAAACCAACGTTACCTCGCTGTTACCGAACAACCAAAAAGAGGCAGAATTGATTGGCCTTTTAGAATATCTTCAACAACAAAACCCACAAACACTACAAATGCTTGAACAATCCGCCTCCAATGATAACGAACGCGGCTGGATTTCGCTGGCCTTATTATCAGAACGCAATCCGGCAGAATCGAAATTGCTCGAATCACTGAAGCAATGGGAAGTGCGTTTTCCTGATCACGCTGCGCGAAGTTTAGTGGGTAACGTGGAAATCCGTAACGCCCTCATGTCGGTTACTCCAAAACAAATTGCTTTATTACTTCCCTTAACCGGCCCCTTATCACAACAAGGCAATGCCATTCGAAATGGTTTTTTTGCCGCTTATTATTCGGCAAATTCAAAGCCGAATATCACCGTCTATGACACCAATCAAAAAGACATTCTTGCCGTCTACCAACAAGCCGTTCAAAACGGCGCTAATTTTGTTGTGGGACCACTCACCAAAGAAAACGTGAGCACACTGGCAAGTTCAAACAATTTGACGGTTCCAACACTCGCGCTCAATACAATCGATAATAACAATACACGCATCAACAATTTGTTCCAATTTGGATTGATCCCAACGGACGAAGCTGTTCAAGCGGCTGTAAAAGCATGGAACGACGGGCATAACCGCGTTCTCATGATCACCCCAAAAGGCGCCTACGGTGATCGTGTTGCCGAATCCTTTGCAAAAGAATGGCAATTGCTTGGCGGAAAAGTTGTCGGCGAATTAAGCTACACTTCTCGAAAGAATTTTAATACGGAAATTCAAACCTTACTTAATATCGACGACTCAGAACAAAATGCGAGAACGATTCAACAACTCGTGCATCAAAACATTCGGTTTTTACCGCGACGCCGGAAGGATTTCGACGCCATTTTCGTTGCTGGCTTACCGAATCAGGCCCGCGAAATTTTACCCTTGCTAAACTTTTACTACGCGGGTGACATCGCGACCTATGCCACCTCTTCCGTTTATGCTGGAAATCCCAATCCCAACGTCGACCATGATTTAAATGGAGTGATCTTTGACGATATTCCTTGGGTGCTCGAAACCAACGGAGGACTCCCTCCGTCAATGGCCAACACACGTTCTCATATTGAAAATCTCTGGCCGAATTCGTATCAACGCAATGTGCGCCTATATGCGCTTGGTTCCGATGCTTATAATCTCATTCCCCAATTAGGAAAATTAATTTTACTGCCTCAATTGGGTGTTTATGGTGCCACTGGTATGCTTTATTTGTTACCGAATCAGCATATTTATCGAAAATTACTGTGGGCTCAAATGAGAGATGGATCCCCCACACGAATCGATACAAACTAGCTGCGTAACTGCGTAGGTTAGGCTGAGCCGCGAAGCCCAACACATTCAGGCTAACAAATAAAATAATAATTAAGTACAATGGTAACCATGGAATATCGTCGAGCAAAAGTCCCAGGAACCCGTTATTTTTTTACAATAACCCTAACCAATCGAAAAAGCACACTTTTAATTGATGAAATTAAAACACTCAAAATAGCCTTTCAAAAGGTTAAAGTGAACCATCCTTTTAAAATAGACGGTGTGGTGATATTACCCAATCACCTGCATATGATGATGACCCTTCCACACGGTGATTCAAATTATTCGCAACGCCTGAACTTAATCAAAGGAACTTTCTCGCGCCAAATAAACCGAGGTGAAGCAATCTCAATGAGTCGAAAGCGTAAGCGAGAGCGTGGTATTTGGCAAAGAAGATTCTGGGAACATCTGATTCGTGATGATCAGGATTTTGAGCGGCATATGGATTACATCCATTATAATCCAGTAAAACATGGTTATGTCTCTAATCCATCGGATTGGAGATTTTCGAGTATTCATCGATATATTGCTGATGGGACTTTACCTTTGGATTGGGGCGGTGAAATTAATTTTACAAAGAAAAATTTTGGTGAATAATATTTTTATATTTGTTGGGCTTCGCGAAGGCTC
>CAYGED010000057.1:2746-6889 GCA_964348555.1 uncultured Coxiellaceae bacterium | reverse complement strand
GAATGAAAATCCGAAAATCCCGTATTCCGCTTCGCTTCATACGGGCTACTTACTGTCTGACTCCATATTGACTCACCGAGTTTGCTGGGCTTCGCGTGCGCTCAGCCCAGCCTACGTGGCCTGGCTGAGCGGAAGGAGTTTAACTCGGATAAACACTCATTAGGCTTTGGCGCAATTGCTCGGGAATATCATTAGAAAGCTCTGCTGCTACCGCCAGACAGTAAAGACGATCGTCTGCCAGTGAGTGGCATTTCACGGCGTCTTTTTCGGTCATGATGATACTCTTGGCATCACCAAAATTTAAATCACTCGAACGATAAACATGATGATCAGGAAAAACATGCGTGGTTAGCACCGCACCCAATTGTTCTAGCAGCTTAAAAAAACGAGAAGGGTTTCCGATGCCGGCGACAGCATGGATTTCACGACCCTTTAATTGATTAAGGGGTATTATTGATTCTCGGTTGCTTACTTGAAATAGGGAAGTGGGAATAAGTTTCATGGTTTTTTTTTCAGACACCATTGTTTCATCTGAGCAAGAGCGATTCGTAATAATAAAATCGGCTTGTTTCAATCGCGAAAGCGGTTCGCGCAGGGGACCCGCTGGCAAACAAAATCGATTTCCGAATTGTCGATCACCATCAACAACAACAATCTCCACACTTCGATTTAAAGCATAATGTTGCAACCCATCATCACTCACCACAATATCAACATCGTGACTGGCTAACAATTGCTTGACGGCACGAGGCCGGTCCACTCCAATCACCATCGGGCAATCGGTTTTTGTTCTCAGCAATAAAGCTTCGTCTCCCACAATCTTAACGTCACTGCATTGATGAACAGTTACCGGTACATGATTGTTGGCTCCCCTATACCCACGACTCACAATACCGGGCCGATAACCTTCCGCCTTTAGCCAATTCACCAACCAAATCACCAAGGGTGTTTTTCCAGTTCCACCAACGGTGAGATTACCAACGACAATAATGGGCACTCGGAAATGATGCGTCTTACAAATACCCCAGCGATAACAATGCCGACGCACCGATGATGCCATTCGATAAATAACAGAGAACAGACTTAAACAGTAAGCTAATAGACTGTGTTTTCGGTACCAAAATCGAGGGGCTTTAAACATAGACTACGTGCCTTCGAGAACGGCGGACTCTCGAAATTGCATCCGATGCAGATCGGCATAAGTTCCATTTAAATTAATCAATTCCACGTGCGATCCCTTTTCAACAATGCGACCTTGATCCATGACAATAATCCAGTCCGCATTTTCAATCGTTGACAATCGATGGGCAATCACCAAAGTGGTTCGCTCTCGCATTAAATTTTCAAAAGCCGCCTGAATGTGTCGCTCGGCGTGCGTGTCGAGCGCTGAAGTGGCTTCATCTAAAATTAAAATAGGTGCATTTTTAAATAAGGCTCTAGCAATGGCAATGCGTTGACGTTGCCCTCCAGACAATAACACTCCATTTTCACCCACCACGGTATTTAAACCTTCTGGCAAGTTTGAAATAAACTCCATGGCATGAGCCGCTTCTGCGGCTTCAATAATTTTCTGCTCATCCACTTCATCTTTTCGGCCATAGGCAATGTTGTGGGCGATGGTATCATTAAATAGCGTGATATGTTGCGAGACCAACGCAAATTGATTCCGCAAATTTTGCAATCGATATTCTCGACCATCAACACCGTCGATGCTAATGCCCCCTTTTGTCACTTCGTAAAATCGCGGCAGCAAATTAATGAGCGTTGATTTTCCGGCACCCGATCGTCCCACGATGGCGACTGTCTGCCCCGGCTCAATGGTAAAATCAATGTCGCTCAACACTTCTTTATTGGATTTGTCATACCTAAAGGACACGTTTGAACATTCAATCCGCCCTTTTGCTCTTTTCAACACACGCTGTCCTGTGTCTTTTTCAGCGTCTTCGTCCAGCAAACGAAAAATACTGGCGGCCCCTGCAATGCCTTTTTGAATGAGGCTATTCACCATGGTCAGCCGCCGAACCGGTCGCAACATCATGATCATCGCCGAAACCACCGAAGCAAAGCTGCCAGCCGTCACATGAAAAGCAGGCTGAGTTGCAAAAAATAAAACGACTGCGATGGGGACTGCAATTAATAATTGCACCAAGGAAGTGCCTATACTATTCGTCACGACAACCTTTAATTCACGTTGTTGATTCGTTTTTGTGACAAAGTGAAACTTCTTTGATTCATACTCCTGACCATCATACAAACGAATCACTTTATATCCTTCCACTCCCTCACTCGCTATGTGTGTAACTTCTCCAACGGATTTTTGCACATTCACGCTCAATCGACGTAAACGCGTGCTATTGACTTTCATTATCCAAGCAATGAAAGGCGTTACAACCAAAAAGAAAAGTGCCAATTGCCAATTGACCATGAACATCACTACCAGCAAACCCATGACCAAGGTCGACTCTTGCAAACTCGTGACAAGCGCATCTGAACTGGCCTGCGCCACTTGCTCCACATTGTAAATGATGGTTGATAACAAATGCCCAGAACTATTACGATCGTAAAAACTGGCCGGCAATCGCAGCAAATGATTGAAAATAGCGCGACGGAAATCACGAATAACGTTTCTCGCGACACGATTAATAAAATACGTTGATGTGAAACCCGCCACACCGCGAATTAAAAATATCAAAATAATAATGAGCGGTAACCAGCGAATAAAAATAAGATCACGTGCAATGAAACCACGATTGATGATCGGTTTAATCAACCAAGCAAAGCCTGCATCTATTAAAGATAAAAAAACCGTTCCCAAGACACCCGCAACAAATACCATCCAATACTGTTTTGTTGCATCCAACAAACGTCGATAGGTATGTAAGCCTTCACGATTAATGAGTTTCATTTCCGCTGCCAAAAGTACTGTTGTTGATCCACGACATTGACCACCATTGTATCGTCTGTGGAAAGACGTAGGCAAATGGCACCTGACTTTGCCGTGGATAAAGTTCGCGCACCTATCACTCGATAACGCTGTTGCACCACCGAAGCTGGGAAATGATAACGGTTATAGTAACCCACTGGAAAGAGTACATAGCGAGGACTAACAGCCCGAACAAAAGCAGCGGATGAAGACGTACGACTCCCATGATGCGGGGCAATCATGACGGTGGACCTCAACGGTGAGCCCTCATGCGTCAACAGCCAACGCTCTTGGGGTTTTTCAATGTCTCCCGTCAACAAGATCGCCTGGTGTCCATGACTGACTCTCAGCACACAGGAGCTATTATTGCCTTCATAAGGGGTTCCGTTTTCCGGAGATAACATCTCAAAAGTGACGCGATCCCAAATCCAGGTTTGCCCTTCGTGACACGACCATGCACGATGCGTTGGAAAGCGATTGGGTACACTCGTCAAAACATCACCCACCGACATAGACTTGAGAACACTACCCGAACCACCGATGTGGTCATTGTCACCATGGCTAATCACCATCCGATCGACAAAATGAATCCCACTGTAGCGCAGAAAAGGCAGCACCACTTGCTCACCCGCATCAAAACCATTTGGAAATTGAGGCCCTGTGTCGTAAATCAATACGTGGTGTGCCGTTCGAATCACCGACGACAAGCCCTGTCCCACATCGAGAACCGTTAACCAAATATCCCCCACCTCCGGCGAGGGCAATTTCGGAAAAAACAATGGCAAGGCCCAAACCACACCCATCCAACGAGTTGGCCATCCTCGAGGTAACAATAATAAAAAAGCAGCCATAAAACTCGTCATTAAAATAAAACACGAGGGCATCGCGTGATACCACATCACGTATTGCCAGCTCGATAAATATTTTAAAAATAACCACAGTGGTGCCAATAACAAAATCGTGAAATGAAAAAAAATCTGTCCCATCGTCGCATTGACCAGTGTCAATAGGGTGGACAGTAAACACATCGGCACCGTTATCATTTCCACCCAAGGAATCGCAATTAGATTCGCCATAAACATCACCAAAGAAATCTTCTGGAAGAAAAAAAGTGTAATGGGTAAAAGGCCTAAACAAACGATGCCCTGCAAATTCAACCATTTTTGCAATCGCCTGTCATTTTGTTTTATTTTTCCTCGAGCGGCATAGGCGATAACAGC
>CAYGED010000057.1:0-2736 GCA_964348555.1 uncultured Coxiellaceae bacterium | reverse complement strand
CGCCGAAAACAACGAAAATGGCTGAAACAATATAACCAGTGAAAAAGCGAGCTCAATACGCCACAGCATCAACGTGCGCCGAGAAAAAATCGACCCAACCATCAATACGGTAATCATGATCACCGCTCGTTCTGTAGGCAATGAAAATCCAGCTAAAATGGCATACGACCAAGCTGCTAAAATAGCAGCGATAGAAGCCACTTTTTGTCCTGGCAAACGCACTATTAAAAAAGAAAACCGTCGCCAAATAAAATTGGCAAGAAAATAAAAAATCCCAGCGACAAAACCAACGTGTAACCCAGAAACAGCAACCAAATGGCTTGTTCCCGTTCGCTGAAAAATATCCCACTGCTCATGACTCATTAAACTCCGTGAACCGATCGTTAACGCGGCCACAAATGCAGCAACCTCCTTCTGCGAACTGCTATCGCGAATGTGATCTTGAAGGCGTTGACGCAATCGATCGATAAAATAACCCTGCGCTCGACCCATTAAACGTGCGGGCATTCGAGCAATCACGTACCCCGTCGCGCGGATACCATTAATAAATAATGCACGCTCACTATCATAGCTTCCTTGATTATGAAGACCGTGCGACGGTTTTAGTTTCACACCAAACTGCCACACCTCACCCACGCGCACCACTGGCGGATGAAGATACCAACTCAACTTCACCAGTGCGGACTGGTTTTTTCCATTCAGTTGCTTGATTTGAAAATTAAATCGAATACCCAATGCATCCACCTCCGGAATCGAAACCACTTGACCCAGCACCGTTACCGGTTTATTAATTTCATTTTTAGGTAAGTGCCAACGAAGAATGCGGTGTGCTTGATAATCTGAAACAATAATACCCATAAAGAAGGCAAGTAAAATAATAGAAAAAGCGTGTTGTTCACTGAGAAAAAAGAGCAATAGGGTGGGAACAATAAAATAGAAAATTATTTTATAAGACGGCAAGTGTGGTGAATAAAACAAGCTGACCACACCCGCACAAAACCCCAGTATGGCCAAGGTAAGACGTAATTCATACTGTGTCCTCATCTCACCGATTTAAACAAGAATTCGACGTGCACAACACCCGTGATCAAGCAGCGAGCTTCTTATTGTGACAGGCTTGTTACAAAAATCTTCGACGGTATCACGCGCTTGAAACAGCGCCCCGTTAATCTGTCCGCAGGTTTAACCAGGCTTTAGGAGCAACATTATGAATGAAAAAAGAAAATTAATCTCCGGATCGATCCTCGGATTACTCGGCCTTTTGGGGGTGGGGATGATTTCTCCGAGTTATGCTTTTGGTGGCTACTATCATCACCACCACCCACATTACTATCACGGTCGCGATAATTTAGCCATCGGACTGTTCTTTGGGACTGGCTTCGGGATGATGGCCGGCGCCGCTATTAACCAACCCGCTTATTATGGCAGCTGTCGACGTGTTTATTTCGATCGTTATTGTCGCTATGACATGTGGGGCGACCAATCTTGCTACGTAGAAAAACGGGTTGAATACGTTTGTTAGCATTTCGGTGGATGGCGCTCAAAAAGCGTTAATCCACCCTACACTTTTTTTAAAAATCTTCCGCATGCCAAAAAATAAGCCGTTTGTTCTTGAACTATTTTATTATTTGGAATAAAGGGATGCGCGACGTGCACGACAAGGTGATCTTTCATTCCTTCCAAATTCGTTTCTTTCACCGTCACTTTTCCGTCGTTTTTTCCAGATAAAATAAACCAAGAAAAAATAAGATCAATGCTCCGATCACCAGCAATAATTCCCACCTCATAATCAGGCGGCGGCAAACCTTGCAACAACGTACCTTCTTTACTTAATTGTTTTGCTGCTGGCCCATAGAGTCGATTAAAAAATTTAAATCGTTTCATGAAATCGATTAAATGGCTCCCCTGATTCGGCGGGCCCAGCATCACAACGCGTCCTAAATTCTGAGGACGATATTTTGCGATTAATAAACGGGTGATAATGGCCCCCATTGAATGGGCCACAAAATGAATTTTTCGATTGGGTTCAGGACAGTTTTGAGCAATTCTTTCTGCAATTTGATCAACTAACACTTCAATCGGGTGATGATTTGATTGATAGTCATCATTATAGATACCGTATCCTTTCACTTCGAGGAAACGACTCATCTTATCCATAACCTGTTTTGTACGACCAATGCCGTGCAGTAAAACGACATATTCATCGTCGTTATTGATTTCATCCATGTGCTTACCAATAAGGTTATGAGACTGTATCCGCTTGCTTCATACTCAATCGAACTCTTCCCTGCCGATCAACCTCGATAACTTTAACACGAACCACTTGATCCATTTTCACGTAATCTTCAACACGATCAACATGCTGGTCTGCAATTTGTGAAATATGAACCAATCCTTGATAGCCTGGCATGAAGGCAACCACGGCACCAAAATCCAGAATTTTTACAATAGGTCCTTCATAGGTTTTACCCAACTCAACTTCGGCGGTTATTTCTTCGATGCGATGTCTGGCTGCCTCACCGGCCTCTGTGGTCAACGAAGCAATTTTAATCGTTCCATCATCAGCAATATCAATGATGCACTTGGTGGATTCCGTAATTTCACGGATAGTCGCACCACCTTTACCAATAACGTCACGAATTTTATCGGGATGGATTTTTATCACAATAAAACGAGGCGCTAATTCCGACACATTGGCACGCGGTTTATCCATCACTTGGTTCATAATATTAAGGA
>CAYGED010000056.1:0-6973 GCA_964348555.1 uncultured Coxiellaceae bacterium | reverse complement strand
CCATAGGTGATGACGCCCGATGGAGTGGTTGCCCAAACCAAATCAAAAAAATTATCGACACCTTGCAAAAACATCGCCAGTCGCTCGAGACCATAGGTGATTTCACCGGTAATGGGAGAACATTCAAGACCGCCGACTTGTTGAAAGTAAGTAAACTGCGTGATTTCCATGCCATCTTCCCAGACTTCCCAGCCGATTCCCCAGGACCCTAACGTGGGCGCCTCCCAATTGTCTTCCACAAATCGAATATCGTGGACCAGGGGATCGACACCCAGGGCTTTTAACGACCCGAGGTAAAGCGATTGAATATCATCGGGGGAGGGTTTCAAAACGACTTGAAACTGATAATAGTGCTGAGTTCGGTTGGGGTTATTGCCATACCTGCCGTCGGTTGGGCGTCTTGAGGGCTGAACATAAGCCGCGTGCCAAGGTTCAGGGCCAATCGCTCGCAAAAACGTTGCCGGATGAAAAGTCCCAGCACCCACTTCCAAAGCCAATGGCTGCAAAATAATACAACCTTGGTCAGACCAATACTTTTGTAGGGTGAGAATCATTTCTTGAAAGCTCAACCCGGTTGGTTTATTCGTGAGGTTCATTGTATTTCGATATACCTATTTCACTTGAAAATGCGATTTCGCATTTTCAAGTGACCTTACACGATGGGGTTTCCAAAGGGGAGAATCGTGATTCTCCCCTTTGGTGACCGAGCGCAAATTCACTTTGCGCTCGGTCATCTAATCAGAATATACCGCTCGCACCCTTTTCCATCTTCGCATCTTCAATGGCGAGCGGTATATCATGATACCTAAAAAAAAACCAGCCATCGACTCAAATGACTGGTTAGATTTCAAGGGGCACCCAAAAAGGCACTCCATTGACGTCCTTTTATTTTGAGAGTTGGTCGATCAATGTCTGTAAGTTTTGTTCGGAAGTCGCACCCGGAACAAATTTAAATTCAGTGAGCGCTTTATTAGCCATGACAAATGTGGGTGTGCCAATTAAGTGTAAGGCTTGGGCCAATTTAAAGTTGCTCGTCAATTGCGCTTGAATTTCAGGGCTGTTCATCGCCTTTTTGAGTGCATTGGTGTCTAATCCAACGGACTGGGCGATTTGGAACACCTTATCGTTGGTTAACGGATTGTCAGCGCTCAGCAAAGCATCATGAAAGGCGAGGTATTTGTTTTGCTTGACTGACGCCAAAGCGGCTTTGGCTGCGAACTGTGACTCGCTACCGAAGATGGGCAATTCTTTGAAGATGATTCGCAAGTTGGAATTTTGTTTCAGGATGTTTTGAACCGTTGTGTTCATCGCTTTGCAGTGCCCACACTGGTAATCGAAAAACTCTACCAACGTAACGTTGCTAAAAGCATTTCCAGTCATTGGTGAAGCAGGATCATTAAAGAGCGCGGAGACGTTTTCTTTAATCGCTTTTTGCGCAAAGGACTGTTCTTGTTGCGCCGTTTGTGCTTCAAGTGTTTTAGAGGCTTCGACGAGAACCTCTGGGTTATTGACTAAATAATCATGGATGATTTTTTGAATATCTTGCACTTGTTGAGGAGAGAAACTCGATGAGGTGGTTGTGGGCCCACTGGTTTGTGGTTGTGCTGGGGTTTCTGTAGCAGAAACGGGTGCGGCCATTGCCAATGTGCTTGCAAAAAGGGTACCCACTAAGGCGGCCGTGAAAGTTCGACGTATACTCACAATAAATACCTCATTTAGTTAATGTCGGTTAAAAAGGAACGAATTTTTTGCATCGCATTTTTTTCGAGTTGGCGAATGCGCTCTGCCGATACCGCATATTTTTTTGCGAGATCGTGCAGGGTCAGTTTATCGTCGTTGAGCCAGCGTTGGCGCAAAATATCTTGGCTACGCGCATCCAATATTTCCATGGCGTGATGCAGACGGTTTTTTTGATTTTGTGACCAATCCATTTTTTCCAATTGCGTGGCAGGGTTGTACCGACGATCTTCTAAATAGTTTATCGGAGCTGCCCAGGCATTCGTCGGATCGCTTTCTTCATCGCGTTCAAAGGATTCGTCGTAGCTGGCCAGTCGCTGTTCCATTTGTCGGACATCTTTGTAACTGACGTTGAGCTCTTCTGCGACCGCATTGGCTTCTGCTTCGCTGAACCAACCGAGTTTTTTCGCGTGTTTGCGCAGGTTGAAGAATAATTTTCGTTGTGCTTTTGTGGTGGCGATTTTGACGATGCGCCAGTTTCGTAAGATAAATTCATGGATCTCAGCGCGTACCCAGTGCACCGCAAAGGAAACCAATCGAACGCCAACGCTGGGATTGAAGCGCTTAACCGCCTTCATCAGGCCGATATTTCCTTCTTGAATCAGGTCGGCTTGCTGCAAGCCATAACCCGAGTAACCGCGGGCAATACGGACCACAAACCGAAGGTGTGCCAGGACGAGTTTTCGAGCGGCCTCAAGGTCATGTTGTTGGTGAAATTGATTCGCCAGCGCCTGCTCCTCTTCGAGAGTGAGCAGCGGAATTCGATTGGCCCAATTAACATAGGCGCCCAGGCTGCCGACGGACAGTGAATGTTCATTGATGCACGTTAAGTGAGTACTCATAGATAACTTATTGATTTTTTTAATAAGATATTACTAAGGCGCTCATTTTAACACCCTTTCTTGGGGAGTGCCAGACTGGGAGGTTGGAAAGCAAGTAGGTTGGGCTAAGCGCCAGCGCAGCCCAACCAATATAAAAATATTATTCACCAACGCTTTTTTTTGCAGTTTCATCTATTAAAAGTGTGCTTTTTTGGTTGGCTGGACTTATTGTAAAAAAATAACTGATCCCTTGGATTTTCGCTCGACGATATTCCATGGTTACCATGGTTTAATTATTATTTTATTTGTTAACTTGAATACGTTGGGCTTCGCTGGCGCTCAGGCCCAACCTACGCCTGGGCTTCCTTTAAGAATGCGTTAATATGAGTGTGTTAAGTTACTCGTACATTTGTGTTTCGGTGAAAGGTAATAGAGAGATGCGGAAGTTTTTGAGGAAGGTATCTGAGTTCTGGCGAGATCAGTATGATCAACCGAGGTTTAACTGGCCCGACTTAATCGAAGCCCTCGTTTTAGATGCAGGCGCCGTTTATGGCGTCGTCACCAATTTATTGTGGATATCCTGCGGTTGTCCGGCGAGCTCAAGAGACACGGATTGTCATTATCCCAGACTGGAAATCTTAGGTTTAGAGGTGGGTTCTATATTGGCGATTGGTTTGCTTTATGTCGTTTTACGCACACAGCGGTATAAAAAGATTAAAGAAATTCATGAGATTACTCAACAGCAGGAAGAAAATTTAACTGGGCGTCTACATTCCGTAGAAGCTAAGATCGATGAAAATGAAGAAGAATTTAGTTGTGTTGAAGTATTGAATGAGGAGAAAGAGGATGAACATAATGTGCAGACTGAAAAACGATTAATGTTACCCATACAGACATCGACAAGTGATCATATATCTGTGCTCAATACGGCTTGGGATTTTTTAGATGAGTCCTTATCAAGATTTTCTTTTACCGTTTATGGACTCAGTTTGAGCTTAATGCTTGCTGCACGGACAGATACGATTACCGGTAGTTACCGTTCCAGCTGTGATGAGAATTTTTCACCGAATCTTATTTTTGTTTTACTGGTGGGGTTGGTCACCTTCTTTTTTGCCCCCAATACCGCCACTCAAAAGATTGAACAATTGATTGGTAAAAGCAGGCACCTAGCGCTATTATCGAGAAAGAGGACGAGTAATCACGATTCGTACGATGGAAAACAAGTCAGCTACGGTAGTTTCCAAAAGACATGAAGTTGATACGCTGATGTGGGTTGAAAGTTATTTGAGAGTGTGAATGCGTCCAGGCAATCCGTTTTATTGTCGAGCCGCTAGGCTATTATCATTAGGAATACCTGAAAACAGTCGAGAGGGGAAGGCATTAAAGCAATTTTTGCTTGGATATAATTTTTATTATTCTCCGCCCGATGGATTTTGCTGGCCAAGGTCGCCGTTGTCTCGTGGGGTGACGTATTATCAGGACGATGGCATTAAGTCAGGCATGATGAGCGTCGTATCTCGACTGTTTTGCGAGATCCATGGCATAGATTCTAATAATTTCACACCGCTGCTTGTCTCTGACAGCAGCGCATTTTATGGGGTGGTTTGCAAGAGGTATGCGCATACTGATCAATCGATCAAAGAGGTTAGCTCAGTAAAAGAAGTAGAGGGTATTATCAAGCCAAAGGCCGCTGAGCCAGATAATATGAAAGTGACACTGGTTGTGATCAATTTCGATGGCTCAAAGGAGAGTGATGCCAATGAGTATTTTAAGTTGATTCAGCAGCGTCAAATGATTCACGAGGGATACGGGCTTAAGCCGATAAACATCGTATTTCTTTTACGTTGCCGCAACCTGTTTTTTGTTCTTACTCCGCCGGATGATAGCGCCGAAGACCCAGCTTGGCAACGAAGTCGAGTGTTAGAGGCTTTATATCAATTGATTGGTAACCATGGTTTGCTGTTGGGGATGCATGAAATTATTCGTGTGCTTGCTGAAAAAGGCGGGAATGTGAGAACGATTTTATCTCAGTTTGATATAAACACACCCGACGTTCCAATCGTCAACGAAATGCAACACTTCAAAACAGTCACCGTGCTCATTCAGTCTTCTCAATACCGTACATTAAAACAAGCGTTACAAACTTCGGGTACTCGTTTTTCGCGATGGTTTTTGCCTTTTATCGGGCAGATGTTAACTGGTTTGGAAAACGAAGTTAATCTTGAAGAACAAAGCCCAGCCATGAAGCAATTGCTTTGGCAGTCGCTCAATATCATGGCAGAGATGATGCAAAAGATGAGCTTGTTCCTTCAAGCGAATGCCGCGCATGATGAGGTGATCGTTTGTGCTTATTTATTGCTGGAAGAATGGAAGCTTTGGGTCGATTTAATCGACGTGCCGACGGAACACCCCATTCTCAACAGAATCGCCCTGGGGCCAAAAGATCAGAACCAATTATGCATGACCGGTTCTGGACAGGATGCGTTTTATAAAGCACTCAATGCAGTGGAAGAAAATTTTCAGCACAAAATACTAGACGATATTGATGAAAAGCTCAGTGAAAATAAAAAGCCACTCGTGCTGGTCGTGAATGGAAGATCGACCTATTATAAATTAGAAGAGTCCTTTGAAACCATGGGTTGGAAAATGCGAAAGGTGTCTGCCGTTGATCTTGGACACGAGTTTCGCACAAAGTACAAAACTCCTATTGTAAACGATGGCGCGCAATATGACGTGGTTATGATTAACGTATTTCCAGCACATGCGGCCAAAAATGAAAGAGAAAAAAACGAATTTCAGCAGAGCATGTCTTATCATTTAGAACAACGTTACGTGAATCCAGTGACCGTGATTGAAGCCCTAGTTAATGCAGGAAAGTTAGCCAAAGGCGCTGTTATGTTGATTGATAACACGATGTCACCCTATGCCCACCCCGAATGCATACAGCAACTCATGCCGTTGTTAGAAAAACACGGGTTGCGCCTCATTTTATTCTCGTCTTTAACAAAACTTGGGTTTTGTGGAATGGATACGGCTCATGCGGGGATGGTTCAACTGGTTGATCCATCCCGGCGATGGGAGTTAAAAAATTCCGTCCACACAAATGGCGATTTATCGCAGAAATTCTCGATATTTTTAGCACGCCATTGCTTTGCGTCGATGGCAGGCTATCTCAGTGAATTTTCCGATCCTACCCGGCAACTGTTTCTAAAATTCTCATCGGGGATGAAAACCATTCCAATCAAGATACCGTATTCCTATTTAGTTTTTTGTTTTAATAACAAAATGACTCCCCGGTTATTGCCGCTTTTGATGAGTGTGGGGTTATCGTTGAGTCCTCGAGATGCTTACGGTTTTCCAACAGCGACGTATTGTTTTATTGAAGATGACGTTCGCTTATCTCCCGGTATTATCGAGTTAAATTTGCTGGAAATAATGGTTTTAATTTTGATTGAATTGTCTCGCCAAAAACCGAATGACCATCTGTTTCAGCGGGATGGAAATCATTATCGTTTTTCACCATTGGTTTCAGAACGGATACGATACTTAATGACCCGTTACCATGGGCAAACCGCGATTCAGGTAGAATCCAAAAGTACTGACGATCAGGCGTTAGTATTATGGAAGAAAAATGAAGCAGAGAATCAAGGTAATCTTGAATTTCTCTCAAAGCATTCGCTGTACGATATAGTCGGACCCAATTCAAGCAAAACGAAAAGTCTATTCGGAACTTCAAAGGAATTTGAGCCTTTCCAACAAAAGATTTCGGTTTATTTTTTCTGGGAAAGCTTGATTCTTTTAATGACGATGTGCGATGAAACGACTTTTTTCAAGTCCGTTTTTGGGAATCATACATTTTCTCGTGAAATTCAACGGCAACTGAATGGTAATATCCATGGCAAACATGTATTAATAACCCAAATTTTAGCACTCTTTTCGCGATGTGAAGCACTATTGGATTACGCGCAATCGCTCGAAAAAACTAAACTGGTCATGTGGCTGTGCGCGATGGATGAGACATTGAGTAAAAACATATTTGAAAGTAGTGATGATGAAAAGGAATCGGATGAGGAAAATGTTTCGATTCACGATGGCAGTTCAAATACAGATAACAGTCCACGGCCGACGTCGGAAACAGAAGCCAATGTTCCGGAAAGCCCAAGCCCATGATGAAAATAATCGAACGTTAAAAAATTTGATAGTCCAAATCAATCCTATTTTGCAAATAGTAATGTATCGCTGACTTCTCACCGATATGAAATATTCGGGCTAAGGAATACTTAAAATTCCATTAAAAATCGGTATTTTTGCAAGGCTATAACCCTTTTCGCTGTTAATCCCCGATGAGCTTGTTAAAATCGTAGGTTGGGCTGAGCCCCAGCGAAGCCCAACGAATTATTCTTTTCAACCCGCAG
>CAYGED010000055.1:0-7077 GCA_964348555.1 uncultured Coxiellaceae bacterium | reverse complement strand
TTTTAATTTCTTAATTTCCCGTATTTCGCTTCGCTTCATACGGGCTACTTGCTAATTATGATAAAACGTCACGCGATCTTTTTTTAAAAATAGGAATGAGTAGAAAGAGGATTAATAGGGCGATCAATGGATAATAATTCCATCTCATCAGTGGGGTTTCACCGACCATGGCGCGGATGCTGGTGGTTAGTGTGATTTGCTTGTCGGGTGCTAGGATTTTTTCAATTTGACCTTGCGGATTAATCACGGCGGTTATACCCGTATTCGTTGCGTAAAGCACGTAACGGCCCGTTTCTTTGGCGCGCATTTGGGCGACTTGCAATTGCTGCGATGCTGCCAGCGAATCGCCAAACCAACTGTCATCGCTAATGACCACGATAATTTCTTTGTTTTTTACGCTATTGAGCACCTCGGTGGGATAAACGATTTCATAACAAATAAAAGGCGCAATCGAAATGCCATTCGCCATTGGCGTGGGTTGTTTTCGCGGCCCTGGGTTTAAATCAGACATCGGAATATTAAAATATTTCATGGCCCCAGAAAATAAACCTTGAAGTGGAATGTATTCACCAAAAGGAACCAGGTGTCGTTTTAAATAAGTTCCTTTTCCTTTTCCCAGCACAATCATGCCGTTGTAAACCTCGTTGTTTTTCGTATTATAAATCGGCACGCCGAGGATAAGGGCAGCATGATGTTCGCGCGCTTCGGAGGATAACAACTCAAAATAAAACGGCGCTTGTTGTTGAAAAGTTGGGATAGCGGCTTCGGGCCAAACGATAATTTGACTGGACCAGTGCTTTTCGGTTTCGCTTTTATAAACGTGCATGATGTATAGCAGTTGGTTGATGTCCCATTTAATGGACTGCGAAATATTACCTTGGATGAGGCTGACCACGATCGGTTTGCCTTTTACTTTTGTCCATTGAATGGGTGAAAGTATGGCGCCCAGAAAAAAGAGAAGCACGATCAAAACGAGTGAAATGATTTTAACGCGCATTTTTTCATGAACGATGAGTAAGACCAGTCCGCCCGCCACCATCGCGATCACCCAAGAAACCCCGTATACGCCGATGAGTGGTGCATAACCCCTGAGTGGTGAATGTATTGGTGAGTATCCCAAAAAAAGCCACGGAAAACCGGTTAACACCCAACTGCGTAACCATTCCCAAACGACCCAAACGGAAGGGAAGACAAGCCACGCGAGCAAAGCGAAAGAAGTGTTGCGGAAAAAAAATCGAAACGCAAACCCTTGTGTTGCAATAAATAGAGCAAGAATCGCAATAAACAACAAAGTAATGAGTAACGCTAAAATCACGTTTGCGTTTCCATAGTGATGGATACTGACATAAATCCAGGAAGCACCAACCCCAAAAAATCCAAGCCCAAATACCCCGCCAACCCAAAAGGCTTGCCACGGTTTGCATTGCCACCAAAGGTAAAGCAAAACAGCGGGTGAAATAAACACGATGGGGTAGGCGTTTATTGGCGCAAAGGCTAACGGCAAAATAGCGCCAGCAACAAAGGCAGTTATAAAATGGAAAAATGGTCGAAATGATGATGTCATTTGGATATTCGCAATAATTGAAGACGTCGGTTACTTGCCAATATGACACTGATGCGTAAATGATTCACGACGGTGGATTCACCTCGTTTTGGCATGTGCCCGAATTGTTGCATGAGATAACCGCCGATCGTGTCAAAATCTTCGTCGGGGAGTTCCGTGTTGAAAAAATCGTTGAATTCGTTTATCGGTGTTGTGGCCTTAACAGCGAATTCGTTTTTCTCGAGTGATTTTATATTCGGTTCTTCTTCTCCTTTATCGTATTCGTCTTCGATATCACCCACGATTTGCTCCAGCACGTCTTCAATGGTAATCAAACCGGCGACGCCGCCGTATTCATCGACGACGATGGCCATGTGATTGCGATATTGTCGAAATTCATTGAGCAAAATATTGAGTCGTTTGCTTTCCGGAATAAAAATAACGGGTCGAATCATGTCTTTAATCAGTTTTTTTTCGTCGGTTTCACGGCTCAAATAACGAAGTAAATCTTTTGCCAATAAAATGCCGATGATTTCATCGCGACTTTCAACGATCACGGGAAAACGAGAATGGGCGGATTCGATGACGACTGGGATTGCCTGCTCAGGAGTGGCATCGTGCTCAATGATGACCATTTGCGCGCGAGGCACCATGGCATCGCGCACTTTCATTTCTGATACTTTCAGCACGCCTTCAATCATCACGAGCGCATCTTGATCGAGCAATTCGCGTTCCTTGGCATCGTGCAACAGCGCGATCAATTGCTCCCGATCGCGAGGTTCACGCAACAGAACATGCCTTAATCGTTCTAACCAACTTCGGCGGGGGTGGGATTCATCGTCGTGCATAGTCATTCTATCTCCAAATAAGGATTCTCAAAGCCGATTTTTTTCAAAATCGCTGTTTCTAAATTTTCCATTTCGCTCGCTTCTTTTTTTTCTTGATGATCATAACCGAGTAAATGCAGGAGCCCGTGTACGATGAGGTGGACAAAATGGGCTTCCGTGGTTTTTTGTTGATTGCTGGCTTCTTGGATGAGTAGAGGGACGCAAATCGCTAAATCACCCAATGAATCCGATTCAAAACCCTCAATGGACTCGTCCGGAAAGGCCTGCACATTTGTCGGTCCTTTTTTATGGCGAAATTGTTCGTTCAGCGATGCGCTTTCGTTTTCATCGATAAATCGAATGGTGAGTGAGTGTCGAATGGGATTAAGGATGATCGGAACAGTTTGAATGCTGGTGTCAATCCATTGCTGGATTTTATCGCTGGCGGGTATTGACGAAAAATCCGATTCATTTTGCAGGCGAATTGACATTTTCATGGAACGTCTTCTTCTTCGTAAGCTTCAATGATGCGTTGTACGACGGGATGGCGCACAATGTCATTGGATTTAAAGAAGGTGAAGTGAATCGGTTCGATGTCTTGAAGTAAAGTGATGGCATGTCGCAGCCCCGATTCGGTATTTTTTGGCAAATCGGTTTGCGTGATGTCACCGGTGATGACCGCTTTGGATCCAAAGCCAATTCGAGTTAAGAACATTTTCATTTGTTCTTTTGTGGCATTTTGCGCTTCATCGAGAATAACAAAGGAATCGTTTAAGGTGCGTCCTCGCATAAAAGCCAGTGGAGCGACTTCGATAATCCCTTTTTCAAGCAGATGATGCACTTTGCTGACGCCCATCATTTCAAATAGGGCATCGTAAAGTGGTCGTAGGTAGGGATCCACTTTTTGCGTGAGATCACCGGGTAAATAACCCAGTTTTTCGCCGGCTTCAACGGCGGGTCGAGTTAATACGATACGGCTGTATTCATCTTTTTCTAAACCCGAGACGGCTTGTGCGACCGCTAAAAATGTTTTTCCCGTTCCGGAAGGGCCGATCGCAAAATTGATGTCGTAGGTTTCCAAGGCATTGAGATAATGTTGTTGGTTGGGTGTGCGTGCTTTGACGCGAATTTGCCTTACTTTCAGATCGTATTCGGCTAATTTTTCCTTACGTGATTGTGGCGTGTCTGCTGTGGCTTCTCGAATTTGTAGCATGACTTGATTGACACCTATTTCAGGTTGATGTTCCGTTTCTTGGAAAAGCGCTTGTAACACATTACAAGCTTTATCCACCGATTTGGGTAGTCCAATGATCCGAAATTCATTGCCGCGGCTATTGATTTCAACACCCAGATGGCGCTCAATGAGATGTAAGTTTTGATCGAACTGACCGCACAAAATGGCGAGCCGCTTGTTATCAGCTGGAATGAGTTCAATCAGGCGTTTTGATTCTGATCTAGCCAAATACAATCCTTTTAAGCCAAGATCTCAGCCCACAGTGAGTAGGGCTTTGCTTCTTTAATTGTAACGCTCACCATCCGTCCAATCAATGAGGAATCACCACTAAAATGCACCAATCGATTATTTTCCGTATGGCCGGTCAATTGATCGGGGTGATGTTGGGAGGGAGGCATGACTAAGATGCGTTGTGTGGAGCCCACCATGGATGCACTGATTGTTTGGACGTTGAGGTTAAGTTGATCTCGCAAAACACGGAGCCGCTCTTTCTTGAGAGACATCGGCACTTCATCGGGTAATTGAGCGGCGGGTGTGCCGGGACGAGGGCTGTAAATAAAGCAGTAAGAATGATCGAAGCCGATTTCGTGAACGAGGTTTAAGGTTTTTTCGAAATCATCGTCGGTTTCGCCGGGAAATCCAACGATGATATCCGTGGATAAACTGATATCGGGCCGCACGTTTTTCAATTGTCGAATTTTTGATTTATAGTCGAGGACGGTGTAATTGCGTTTCATGGCAGCTAAAATGCGATCGGAACCGCTTTGCACAGGAAGGTGCAGATGATTCGCCAATTTCGGTTCGTCCGCATAGGCTTGGATTAAAGAATTTGAAAACGCTTGTGGGTGCGACGTCATGAAACGGATGCGCTCAATGCTTTCAATGGCAGCGACATAGTGGATTAACAAAGCCAAATTCGCGATTTGGCCATCGTGCATTAATCCGCGATAATCATTGACATTTTGTCCCAGTAACGTGATTTCACCAACGCCTTGTTGGCTGAGTTTGACAATTTCCGCAATCACGTCGTCAAAGGGCCGGCTGATTTCTTCTCCGCGCGTGTAAGGCACCACACAAAAGCTGCAGTATTTACTGCAGCCTTCCATGATGGAGACAAAAGCAGTTGGGCCTTCGGCTTTCGGATCGGGAAGGCGGTCGAATTTTTCAATTTCTGGAAAACTCGTGTCATGAACGGGTTTTTTATCGCGCCGTACACGCTCTAATAATTGTGGTAATCGATGTAAGGTTTGTGGTCCGAATACGATGTCGACATAAGGTGCGCGCTTTAGAATCGATTCGCCTTCTTGGCTGGCCACACAACCACCGACACCGATGATGATATCGGGTCGTTCCAATTTTAAGTGGCGCCATCGACCGAGTTCGGAGAAGACTTTTTCCTGGGCTTTCTCGCGAATGGAACACGTGTTTAGCAGTAAAACATCGGCTTTTTCGGGTAAATCGGTGAGTGATAGGCCATGAGAAGCATTGAGTACATCCGCCATTTTTTGGGTATCGTACGCATTCATTTGGCAGCCGTGTGTTTTGATGTAGAGGTGTTTCATGTTAATAAGCAAATAGGCACTTAGCCAATTAATGTGTGTTTTCCGACTTCTTCATCGGGTACGCTAGAAGGAATCCCCGTGGCGACTTCTTCTTCATAGCGTGCTAGGGTGTCATTAACGTGTTTTTCGCTGGCACGGAAGTGTATCGCTAGATACAAAGAAACGATCGAAAGCATACCGAGATAAACAAAGTCAATCCCGAAGGAAATCACCCCGATACCACCGCCATAAGAACCTAAATAAGAAATGACGCTAAGGCCAATCAGATAAGGCCACATCCAAACAGAAGCTCGCCAATTCATGTTAACGCCACGGGGTCGTGCAGAAAACAATCGGTAAATGATAAATAAAATAAAGGAAATAAATAGCGCGACACCGAGTTTGGAAACGACCGACCAGCCTGTCCAATAGACAATGAGCGTACACGTATAAAAGCCGACAAAGCTCCAGAGTGTGACGAAGGGGATTTTAAAACTGCGTTGCAGCTGGGGCAGTTGGTATCGTAAAGTCAGGCAGCAGACGGGGCCGGTAATATAAGAAAGCGCGATGATCGACGACATGAATTCCGCCATTTCATACCAGCCATGAAAGGGCATGAAAAACGTCATGCCAATAATAAAATTAACAAACACTGCTTTTGCCGGGATGCCTCGCCCGTTGACCTCTTGTAAAAACAGGGGAAGTTGTCGATTTCCACTTAAACCATAGAGCGTGCGTGCGGCACTGGTGCTGTAGACAAGTCCAGCGGCACTGGTTGCGATGAGCGCATCGGTGTAAAGCAAAATCGCCATCCAGACAACGCCCAGTGTCATTAACAAACCCGCCAATGGGCCAGCGTCGCCCATAAAATGAATATAAAGCCAGCCTTTTGACAAGCTGTTGGCTGAAAGTGCGCCGATAAATCCAATTTGTAATAATAAGTAAATCACCAGAACGATGCTGAGGCTGCCGATAATACTAAATAAAACGGTTTTTTTTGGATTTTCGGCTTCGCCCGCCAATTCGATGGCTTGTTTAAATCCGTTGAAGGCAAATAAAATTCCGCCCGTGGACAAAGCGGTAAACATACCTTTCCACCCGTTGGGCATGAAGCCGCCGAGATGAGGATCATTAAAATTATGGCTGTGAAACGAAACGCTGATTAATACCAAAGCGGTCAGCACCGGAATAACCAGTTTCCAAAGAGAAAAAATATTATTTAAACGTGTGATTAAACGAATGGAATAAATATTAATAGCGCTAAAGCCAATCATCATCCCAATGGCGACCACGTAACCGCGCAGGCTTAATGAGTGTAAGTTGGAGTCGGGGCGTGACATCAGCGAGGGCCAGTAATTGGCGGCGTATTGAATCATGGCTTGCACTTCAATCGCGGGCGCTGTCATTAAATTAAACCACGTGATCCAGCCGAAAAATAAACTCACAAAAGTACCGTGCGTCAGTTGCGGGAATCGTGTACTACCACCGGTAATCGGTAGCATGGTTGAAATTTCTGCGTAACTGAAAGCGATGAGCACCACCAGCAGACCGCCAAAAATCCACGCTAATATTGAAGAGGGACCGGCGAGTCTCGCGACATAGAGTGAACTGAATAACCAGCCTGAGCCGATCATGGCGCTGATGGAGGAAAACATCAATCCGATTCGACCGATACCACGTTTGTAGGAATGGAGAGCGAATTGTTTCGATGTCGAATTCACTTAACGGTGTTTCCTTTTTCTGGTCTCGGTGTTGATCAAACGCAGTGATTTTAACTGTTAAGCCTGTCGCATTCAATTCTAATTTGCGCGAACTATGCGCAAACCGGGAATAAATCCCATCCTATTTTATATAATCTTTTGTTAAGCTGGTAGCTGGTAGGTTGTATATGGACCCGCTGACCAATGCAACGAAAAGATGAAGGGAAAAGAA
>CAYGED010000054.1:0-7113 GCA_964348555.1 uncultured Coxiellaceae bacterium | reverse complement strand
TGCCGATATTTGTCGTGAAATATTCGGCGACCATTTTGGTTTGGTTCCTTATATCAAACCAGGATTTGATTTGGCGAAATTGGCGGCTGAAGTTTATGAGGCCAATCCGAAATGCGATGGGTTAATTCTTTTAAACCACGGTATTTTCACGTTTTCGAATGATGCAAAATCGGCCTATGACAGTATGATTGCTGCGATCACGCAAGTCGAAAATTACATTCAACAGCATGAGAAAAATAAGCACGTCGTGCGTGAAATCCCCACGGATTATACTCCTGAAACGTTGGCGCCTATCATTCGGCAAGCTTGTGCGGTGGAAGTGAGTCATCACCAGTATCGTCGTATGCTCGTTTCGTTTCGAACGAATGATTTGATTCGGCGCTATGTTAATGGGGTTAATTTGCATCAATACAGTCAGCATGGTGTTGTGACGCCAGACCACATTATTCGAACGAAAAATTTGCCGTTGATTTTACCGAGTCAGCTTGATGAGGTGCCAAAAGCGATTGCGGAATACACGCAACGTTATCATGATTATTTTGAAAGGAATAATCGATTGCAGGATATTCCAAAAATCGAGCTCGATCCATTTCCGCGTGTGTTACTCGCGCCCGGTTTGGGGTTATTTGTTTTAGGTAAGACGGCAAAAGAATTAATTATTCACGCGGACATTGCGGAAGCAACGATGGAAACGATCTTAGAGGCTGAGCGGATGGGTCGGTTTGTCGCCTTGCCTGAGCGGGATTTGTTTGAAATGGAGTATTGGTCTTTGGAACAAGCAAAATTAGCGAAGCAGCAAGAACGCGCCTTGAGTCGTCACGTTGTTCTCATCACCGGTGGTGCGGGCACGATTGGCGCTGCGACGGCCAAGGCTTTTGCGAATGAAGGCGCCGAAGTTGTTTTGTTGGATCGAAACGCGGAGCAATGTCAACAAGTTGCTGCGAAGATTGGTTCGCACGCAGTTGCAATTGAGTGTGACGTGACGGACGTTGGGCAAATCAAGCGTGCTTTTCAGTTAGTGTGTGAGCGTTTCGGCGGAGTTGATATTGTTGTGTTTAATGCAGGTTCTGCTTTCCTCGGAAAAATTGGTGAAGTGGATGATGATACATTGCGAAAAAGTTTCGAGTTGAATTTTTTCGCGCATCAAAATATAGCGAAAGAGGCTATCAAAATTATGAAACAGCAACGTACCGGCGGGAAATTGCTTTTTAATATTTCAAAGCAAGCGCTCAATCCAGGACTTGATTTTGGGCCTTATGGGATTCCAAAAGCTGCAACGCTTGCCTTGGTTCGACAATATGCATTGGACTATGCTGTCGATGGTATTCAGGCAAACGCGGTTAATGCTGATCGTGTTCGCAGTGGGCTTTTAGACGATACCATGATTGAAGCGCGTGCAAAGGCGCGAGGCTTATCAACGGATGAATACATGCGTGGCAATTTATTGAAACGCGAAGTAACCGCGGACGATGTGGCGCAAGCTTTTGTCCATTTGGCTTTGTCGCATAAAACAACCGCGGGTATTACAACCGTTGATGGTGGAAATATTGCGGCTGCGGTGAGGTAACATCAGACTTTATTCATTTTCCGCCCAGAGTTCCTTCATTTTGCTAATGCTAAATCCCCACGCTTTAGCCGGCATTAATTTGGGTGGTATGAGTATTTCATTGGGATTGGTGAGCACGTCTACAAGCACAGGTCCTTCGATTTCAAATGCACGTTTGATCGCTGCTTCAAGTGATTCGTGATTTTCAACACGGATACCTTGGCCGCCCATGGCTTTGGCGCAGTCCGCAAAATTGGGATTATGTAGGGTAATTCCCCATTCAGGGTATCCGCTGGCTTCCATTTCCATTTTGACAAGACCCAATTTTCCATTGTTAAACACGAAAGTTTTTATCGGTAATTTGTGTGTAACCGCGGTGATAAAATCACCCATCAGCATTGAGAATCCGCCGTCGCCACACAGGGCGATAACTTGGCGATCGCGATTCAGCAGTTGAACTCCGATTGCTTGTGCGAATGCGTTAGCCATCGAGGCGTGGTTGTATGAACAAATAAAATCACGCTCACCTTTCATGCGAACTTGTCGTGCCATCCACATGATCGTTTCACCGGTATCCGCACAAAAAACGGCGTTGTCACTGGCGTATTGATCAATAAAATGTGCGAGCGCTTGTGGTCGGATCGTATTTTTTATCACGCGTTGTGCGCGCTTAATGGTTTTTTGATCCCATTCTTTTCGTTTTGCTTGTGCAGACTGTAAATGTTTATCACTTGATTTTTGTTTGATGAGCGGTTGTAGCGCCGAAACCGTCGATTTTACATCGCCAACGACGCCGATTTTAACATCGCATCGTTTGCCTAATCGTTCGGGTGAAGTATCCACTTGAATAATGGTTTTTCCCTTTGGATAAAATTGTCGATAAGGAAAATCGGTGCCCAGCATCATGAGTGTGTCACACGTATCGAGTGAGTGCATGCCGCAGGTGCTGCCGAGCATGCCGATACCACCTAACCAAAATGGACTTTCGTTTGGAACAACTGTTTTACCTTTGAGCGTGTGAACGATGGGTGATTTTAATTTTTCAGCGAGCGCGATAATTTCTTCCACAGCGTCTCTTGAACCCCAGCCAACCATCAAAGTGATTTTATCCGATTGGTTTAGAGCATCAGCTATTTTTTCTAAATCAGCTGCCACAGGCAGAATGCGATGATTTTTTTGGAAAACAGGGTGATCGAGTGACCACGTGATTTCTTTTAATGGTCCAACGTCCGTTGGAATGGATAAATGGGCAATACCATTTTGCGCCAGCGCGGTTTGCACCGCTAAAAGTCCGAGTCGAGGCATTTGCTCGGGAACGATTACGGTTTCGTTATAAACACAGACATCATCGAATAATCGATCGAGATTAACCTCTTGGTGATAATCGGTTCCAATTTCAGCGCGTGGCACTTGGCCCGTTAAAGCCAGTACGGGCGCGTGATCCATTTTGGCGTCGTATAATCCGTTCAGAAGGTGAATAGCTCCTGGGCCGACGGTTCCTGCGCATAAACCCAATTTACCGTTTATTTTTGCTTGTGCACCCGCCGCAAATGCGCCGACTTCTTCATGTCGAACACCAATCCATTCAAATCGTTTTCCTTTATCGAGCCGCAGAGCATCGGCGAGTGGGTTGATGGCGTCGCCAAATACACCAAAGATTTGACGGTTGCTGCATCCGTGGAGAATATCCAATAACATTTCCCATATGTTTACGCTCATTTGACTTCCTGGTTTTGCGGATTAAATCCAATCATTCAAGAATATGGCTTGAGTCATTTGATGTCAATGCATGAGAAAGCAACGCGGCGTTTGCGAGTCAGAAAACCCATTCGCTACGGGTATAGTTTGCACACACAAAGGCTTTAGTGGCAGAATAAGGCGATAAGGAAATACGATGTCTCATCATTCTATAACGGCCTCGATTGAATTGTCCCCCGACAAAAATGAATTTATTTTTAAAGGTGACTGGACCATTCATGGTGTATCGGGACACGGGCCAGATCTTCTCGCTTATGCTGAGCAAGCAGCGGAGTCCAGTACGATTAATGCGGCTGATATTCGAACGATGGATAGTGCGGGTGCATTGCTGTTTCAGGATTTTCTCGATGCTCTGCGAGCCAAAGGCAAAAAAGTATTTTTAATAGGAATAAACGATACCATCAAATCACTGCTGGACTTAGTTGTGCAACAAACCAAGGCCATGCATTACTTGCCGGCACCACCGCGAGTGCCTAACGCCGTTTATCTGCTGGGTGAGTGGGCGGTTGCCAAGTGGATTATCATGATTAACTTTCTCGCGTTTGTGGGTGAATCGATGGCGGCCTTGTGGCGTGCGATACGCGAGCCTCAACGGCTTCGTTGGCAGGCAATTTTTCATTCGATCGATGAAGTGGGTTATCGAGCGCTTCCCATTGTGGCTTTATTGGCATTTCTGGTCGGTGTGGTGTTGACGTATCAAATTTCTTTAGAGCTTGAGAGTTATAATGCGGGTATTTTTATCATTGATATTACGGGTATGGTAATTTTAAGGGAATTTGGACCCTTGATCACGGCGATTATTGCAGCGGGTCGGACAAGTACTGCTTTTACAGCACAAATTGGTACGATGAAAGTCAACGAAGAAATCGATGCATTGCACACTATGGGTGTGCCTCCCATTGAGCGTTTGGTGATGCCAAAAATTATTGGCACACTCATCGCCTTACCTTTGCTTGCGGTTTGGGCCGACATTTTTGGTGTGTTGGGTAGTATGGCGATTGCTAAATACCAATTGGGCATTAATTATTATTCGTATTTAGATCGATTTCAGCATGCCATTCCCGCGAAACATTATCTCGTTGGACTTGTCAAAGTGCCCGTCTTTGCGATGATTATTGCAGCGGTGGGTTGTTTCCAAGGATTCCAAGTGGCGTTTACGGCTGACAGTGTGGGCAGAAAAACAACGCAAAGTGCGGTGCAGTCTATTTTTCTCATTATTATTGCCGATGCTGTGTTTTCGGTTATTTTTGGTATGCGAGGCATTTAATGGTCGCGCAAAGGATGGGTAAGCCAATTATTGAGGTGCACGGCCTCAAAAATTATTTGGGTGGGCGCTGGGTTCATGATGCGTTGAATTTAACGGTGAACCGGGGTGAAATCATTGCGATCATTGGGCCAAGCGGATGTGGAAAGACAACTTTATTTCGAAGTATTTTGATGTTACAAAAACCAACCTCGGGCACGATTGATGTGTTTGGTAAAGATGTCGTATCGTGTTCAGAGGTGGAAGCTTTAACCGTTCAACGCCGCTGGGGCGTGATGTTTCAAAGCTCTGCTTTATTCAGTTCTTTAACGGTTTTGGAGAATGTGTTGTTTCCGTTGGAAGAGTATGCCCATTTGACTCGGGCGATGAAAGAGGAGCTCGCCTTGCTGAAGCTTAGTTTTACGGGTTTAGAATTGGATGCGAGCAGTAAATATCCCGCGGAATTGAGTGGTGGAATGAAAAAGCGTGCTGCTTTAGCGCGTGCAATTGCGCTCGATCCTGAGCTTGTTTTTTTGGATGAGCCAACAGCTGGATTGGATCCAAAAAGCGCGGCTGAAATGGATGACCTCATTTTACATTTACGAGCGAGCTTAGGATTAACGTTTGTGATGATCACGCACGATTTAGATACGCTGTGGGCCGTGCCCGATCGGGTGATCTTTCTCGGCGAAGGCAAAGTGTTGGCGGCTTTACCCATGACCGAGCTGATCAAGGAATCGAACCCGCTGATACGGGATTATTTCAGTGGAGCCCGGGTGGCGACTCGTGGTACCCTATCACAAGGGGCTAGGGATGGACACTAAAGTCAATTACACCGTTGTTGGCTTGTTTGTGATTTTACTGATCGCAGCACTGGTCGTGCTGTTTCTGTGGTTAACCTCTTTTAAGCACCGTGAAGTTTACGATACCTATGTGGTTTACATGCACGAAGAAGTGTCGGGTTTAAATGTGCAAAGCCCTGTTCGCTATAACGGCGTGAAAGTGGGTTACGTTCAATCGATACGCTTGAATAATAATGATCCTCAGCAGGTGGTGCTTGTTTTAAAAATAAAGCAAGGGACTCCCATTACGACGAGTACCATTGCGACTCTGATGTCGGAAGGCATCACAGGAATGGATTACGTCGGGTTGAAGGCGCTGACTTCACAAGCGCCAGCCTTGACCGCAAAGCCAGGGGAAAAATTTCCCATTATTCCTTCGGAACCTTCGTTGCTTTTAAAATTAAGCACAACGCTGCAACAGGTGACCAAAACCATTCAAGACTTAAGCGACAACATTGGGAAAGTATTTGATGAACAAAATCAGCGTTCGATTCGAGCGAGTCTAACCAATATTGCGAAAGTCACGCAAACGCTGGCCAATAACTCGAAAAATATTGATGCCAGTCTCGCTTCGATGAAAAAATTATTAAGCAATGGCGCCAAAGCCAGCGATGAGTTTCCCACTGTGATAAAAGAATTACAATCGACCTTGTCTTCCATTCAAAGCACAGCGAAACACTTTGATCAAGCGGGGCAGAGTGTTGTAACAACGGTCAATGATACGAAAACCGTTATGCAAAATGTGTCGCAACAGTTAGTTCCAAGCGCTCAACAACTGATTGATCAGTTGAATACGGTTGGGGCTAACTTGCAACAAGTGAGTTCTGCGTTGGTGCGTAATCCGTCTATTTTAGTGCGCGGGCAATATCCCCAACCATTAGGCCCGGGGGAGAAATGATGGTTAAAAAGTTTTTATGGTTTTTTTCACTGGTGCCGATGGTGTTTTTATTAACGAGTTGCGGTCCTATTAAGACTCCGCCGAGTTCTTCTTATTTAATTAGCAATTTAAATTTGGGAAAAATGCCAACCACGGCAAAGACGAATTTAACTTTACTGGTGTCAAATCCAATTGCCAATTCTGGCTATCAAACTTCCGCGATGATTTATATGATAACGCCCTATGAATTGAAAGTGTTTTCAAATAATCGTTGGGTGGCGCCACCCGCTCAAATGTTATTACCCATCATCGTGCAGGCGCTGCGAGAGCAAGGATATTTTTACGCCGTGGTTGCGCCACCTTTTTCCGGCTTAACGAATTATCGGCTGGACACACAGTTAATTAAACTTCAACAAGAATTTTTATTGCCCACCAGTCGAGTGCGTTTAGTGATGCAAGCCACGCTGATTAGCAATGTGAGCAATAAAGTGGTGGCAACGCGATTGTTTGAAGCCATGGTTTCAGCACCAGCCAACAATCCTTATAGTGGTGTATTAGCCGCTAATCAGGCAGCCAGTATGATCAGTCAGGCTATTGCTCGCTTTTCTGTAAGTCACACGCATTGAAGGGAAGGATAGTTGTTAAAGGGCTTCGCTGATGCTGAGTCTCAACCTATTGTTTAATGACTTTGAAGTCGCATAAATAAACATTAATTTCATATAATTTTATATAATTTTATGATTTTTTCCGCATCATCCTTAATCACGGGAGATTATTATCCTCGCCATTTAAACCGCCATTGCTGTAAAGGCGTAGGTTGGAGCTGAGCGCCAGCGAAGCCCAACAA
>CAYGED010000053.1:0-7378 GCA_964348555.1 uncultured Coxiellaceae bacterium | reverse complement strand
GGATGAAATTGCAAAGAAAAGCGTTGGTGAATAATATTTTTATATTTGTTGGGCTTCGCGAAAGCTCAGCCCAACCTACCCGAGGTTATTAATGGGCATTGTCCAGTAAATACCGTATTGCTTGCTTTAATTGTTTATCGCTGCATTCAAAGCAGCCACCGCGTGCGGGCATGGCGCCGTAACCCACAGCCGCCATTTGAAATAAGGTTTCAAGATTCATCGAAGAAAAGCGGGCCCATTCATTTTGATGGTGGATGCGAGGGGCGTGGACAGGAATTTCCGGATTTTCGGCATGGCAATACTGGCAATATTCTTGATAAATTTTCTTTCCGGCTTGTGGATCATTTTTTAAATGCGCCACAAACGTAAGCGGGTAATGTGCCGCGTGCTCGGGTTCAACGTAAACGGCAGAGTTTTCACGATGCAGTATTAATGAGGTGACCAAACCAGCGGTGGCTGAAAATAAAAGAATAACGATGATGAAAACGCGCATCATGGTTTCGGTGTTGACAATTGTTTGAGCCAAAAAGCCAAGCCATTTTTTGTTTGTGGTCCCAATAATTGCTTTACCACACGACCTTTAGGATTGATGATATAAGTAGTCGGAACAACACCCGCGTCATCAAGATTTAAAACTTTTCGTGGGTCGCGCATTAACACTGGAAATTTAATATGAAATTTTTCGATGGCTTGTTTGAGTTTGTTTTTGTCTAAAGAATCGTAATTGACGCCCAGAACAAGCACTTTGCTTTTGTAGCGTTCATAGAATGAATTTAACTGGGGAATTTCACCAACGCAAGAATGACACCAAGTCGCCCAGTAATTTATCACTGCCCATTTCCCCTGTAGATTGGAAAATTTAATGACGTCGCCTTGAGTGTCTTTAAAAGAATTAGACTGAGAGGATGATGTGCATCCGACAAACAGTAGACTAGCAAAAATAAATATGATCAATCGTTTCATGGATACTCCACTTTAGTGTAGGCTTGAACAACAGACTCATAATCGTGTGTCATTCGATCTGATGTATGCGGATAAGACAAAAATGCACGTAAATTCCCATTTGGATCGAGCAACATAATTTCAGCGCTGTGGGTCACGGTATAATTATTATTGGGCATATTAACTTTGGCGAACACGGCACTCATTTGATCGGCCAAGTTTTTTGTGGCATCGATTTTTCCGCGCAGGCCGATAAAGGCAGGATTAAAAGCGTGTACATAATCTTTTAAGCGATTAATGGTGTCTCGATCGGGATCCACAGAGACCATAACCACTTGAGGTAATAAAGAAGCGGGAAGCTGTGCTTGCAGCGTTTTGTAGGTTTTGGCTAACTCCGAGAACGTTGTCGGGCAGACATAACCGCAGTTAGTGAAACCAAAAAATATCAGTGTCCAATGACCCTTTAAATTAGCATTGCTAAAAGGTTTGTTTTGCGTGTCACGTAACTGAAAGGGGTGTATAACGCGCGGTGTTGGTAAAACGGTTCCATCGATTTCGATGTGCGATGCAATGGCCGCGGGTGTTAAGTGTTTTTGTCGATGTTGGTGGTAGAGAATGCCACCAAAGGCAATTGCACAAACAAGAACAATAAATCCAATAACTATTTTCATAACTTCCTCCTTATTTTAATGCATGAAGTGACTAATATAGTGATCCAGCAAAAAACCGGTGAATAAAAGCATTAAATACCAAATGCTGTATCGAAAAGTACGGATTGGAATATCGGGTCGCTGACTGAAATACAATCGAGTGGCCCAATACAAAAAACCAAAATTAAGTAGGCTCGCGGTAAAGAGGTAAATAAACCCGGACATACCAATGACAAACGGTAAGCTACTGACGGCTGATAACAGTAAGGTATAGAGCAATATATTGAGTTTGGTATAGGGAATTCCATGGGTGTTGGGTAACATTGGTATTTTAGCTTTTGCATAATCCTCATAGCGATGAATAGCGAGTGCCCAAAAATGGGGTGGCGTCCAGACAAAAATAATCAGGACGAGCACTAAACTCGCGGGGGTAATATGTCCAGTGATGGAAACCCAACCCAACATCGGTGGTGCAGCGCCTGCCAAACCGCCCACGACAATGTTTTGTGGCGTTGCATGTTTTAAATAAAGTGTGTAAATGCCAGCGTAACCGATTAATGTGATGAAAGTGAGAACGGCAGTTAATGGATTGACAAATCCGATCAACACAATGGCTGACAAGAGGCCGAGAATGCAGGCAAAAATAAGCGCATTTTTAGGTGTTATTTTGCCTTGAACGATTGGGCGTCGTTCGGTGCGACGCATTAATATGTCGAGGTGTCTTTCGAGTAAATGATTGATGGTTGCGGCGGAACAGGCGGCAAGCGCAATACCCACATTGCCAAACACAAATGCTCGCCACGGAATGATGCCCGGTGTGGCGAGACACATGCCAACAATCGCCGTTAGCATCATGAGCATAACGACCCGAGGCTTGCAAAGTTGCAAATAGTCTCGCCAAAAGGCGGGTTTTTTAGCTATTTCAACTGTGTTTGTTTGTGTCATCGTTTACCTTTCTTAATTGGTAATTCAGGGTGATCATCAATAAAAGTAGAAAAGTTGCGAATAAGTTATGCGCGATTGCGATTAGAACGGGTAATGAGAATTTTACATTTAAAATACCCAAAGCAATTTGAAGTGTCAGCACTAATAATATAATTTTCATTAAACGTTTAAGGTCGCGTCCATGGTTGCCAAGGCTATTCACCATCATGGCCAGTGCGATAAGGTACAACGTAACCATTAAAGCAAAGACTCGATGCGTCATTTGTATGGACATTCGCGCCGCATCACTTAAGTTGCCGCCCTCATAATTAACGCCAATGGGCGAAAAAAGATTAAAGGCGGCATGAAAATCATAGCGCAAAGCTTGTGTGGGTTGACAGAATGGAAAACCGGGGCAAACGAGTGCTGCATAATTGGTGCTTGTCCATGCACCTAACGCAAGCTGAATGACGACTAAAATAAGTCCCCATAAAGCGATGGGTTTTAAATAACGAGGCAGTGATACTGGAGTAACCGGATTTGTTTGCCGTGCGTTTAAAAACGTTAACCAGAGTAAGGCGAGTAATGTCATTCCGCCAAGCAAATGTTGAGAAACCACCATGGGTAACAATTTCAGCGTGACGGTCCACATACCCAAGAGAGCTTGATAAATAATCAGCGTGAACAAGAGCATGCCCAACAATATAAAATGAAAACCGGCTTTCGCTGAAAGGCGTGCGCAAAGCAGCGCAATCAGCATGACCAATAAAGCAAGCGCACCCGCAAAATAACGGTGAATCATTTCGGTCCATGCTTTTGTTTTAATCAGTGGTGTTTGGGAAAATGTGGTGTTCGTTGATACGGTGTTTGCAGAATTTGGCACAGAAAGGTGACCGTAACAGCCAGGCCAATCGGGGCATCCTAATCCCGCATCAATCAGTCGAGTGAACACGCCAAGGCCAATGACGATCCATGCGAGAAAAACAGCCATCATCGAGAATCGGACTAGCCAGCGTTGTGCCATTATTTCTCCTCTTGATTATTTTTCGATTTATTCACTCGCTTGCAGCTCAAAAAGAAATAACCCAACAGTAGCGTAAGCCCCAGCAAAAACCATTGAATGGCGTAGCCCATGTGTCGTTCTGGCATGACGGTGATGGGTTGCCATTCGCGTACAAACCCGCTGGGATCTTTTAGATTCAAATGCAGAAAGAAAGGATAAAAGGGTAGATTCATCAGGGATGCAAATTCAGCGATATCAATTTTTTGAACCTCAATGGGGTATGTTTTTGCATTCAAAATATTTTTCCCCAGAATAAAAGTGTATTTTTCGGGGATTTGAATGTTTCCAGTAATTTCTAAAGTTTCTGTAGCAGATTTGATATTTGGGCGAATATTTCCAGCAGGTTTTGGGACCCATCCGCGGTTTACGAGAACAATCTTTTTCGTGTCTGAAACTTGAAAAGGAGTCAATACATCATAACCCAAGCGGTCGTTGTAAAAACGATTTTCGAGTAATAGACTTTTCGAGTTGAGATAATGACCTCGTATTTTAACGGGTTGATAACGGATATCCTTCATTCCTTGAATGGCTTTTAATGGAATGGGCGAGAGTTGAGTGACTTTTTGATAATGTTCAAGCAATTCTTTTTTGAAGTGGTAACGCTTAAGCTGCCAAAAGCCGAGTAGAATTAACCCAACCAAAAAAATCAAAACCAATAATGTTGGCCAGAAATGTGGTTCAAAGTGGATTTTTTTTCTAGGAAATTTTTCTGAGCTCAAAGATACCATGTGTTACCTATAATTCAATTCGTCCAGTTGTAAAATGTTTTTCTTTTTTAATAAAATTTGTTGCATCAAACAGGGTGTAATTTAAGGTAAGGTAGTTGATGTCTTTTGGAATTTCAGGGTCAATGTGAAAAATGACAGGCATGTCAACTTTTTCATGTTGAAAAAATGTTTGTTGGGTGAAGCAGAAACATTGCGTTTTTTTAAGGTATTTAGCAGCATCGCTGGGTGCAATGCTAGGAATGGCCTGGACAGTAATGGAGTGCCCGGTGTCATTTTCGGCGTAGAAATAGATTTGTTTTGTTTCTCCCGGGTGGATGTCGAGGCGTTGTGTGACAGGTTTAAATTTGAAATGTAAATGGCCGTGAATGGTCGTCATAAAAGTTACGGTAACGGTGCGTGATTTATCTTCGGTGAGCGAAGGAGTTTCGTTGTCTCTTGTTGAGGATCGCCCATTGATTCCGGTTTTTTTACAGACTAATGAATACAGTGGAACCAGGAGATAGGCAAAGCCGAACATCAATATGACGCCGACGAGTATTTTGACGACGAGGCGTTTATTTTTTTGATTAATGTCAGTCTGATTCTTTTCGGGGTTCATGTTCCTTCTTCAACGGGTGTTTCATCCGCGAAATGATCGTGCGATTCCTGCTGGTGACGAAGATCGGGCGGCGTTGTGAATGTGTGATAAGGGGCCGGTGATGGGATGGTCCATTCCAATCCGCACGCACCCTCCCAAACTTGATCGCTGGCCTTAACGGCTTTTTTATTGAAGACGGTGACAACAATGTTATAGAGAAATAGCAATTGAGAAAGACCAAAAATAAATGCGCCGACGGTGCAGATTTGATTAAAATCCGTGAATTGTAAGGCATAATCGGGAATACGTCGCGGCATTCCCGCTAATCCGATGAAGTGCATGGGCAAGAACGTGAGGTTCATCCCGATCATCGTCAACCAAAAATGCCATTGGCCCAGGCGTTCGTTGTACCGGTGACCGCACCATTTGGGTAACCAATAATAAATAGCGGCGAGAATCGCAAACAAAGATCCAGACACTAAAACGTAATGAAAATGTGCGACGACGAAATACGAATCACGGTATTGATAGTCAACGGGTGCTAACGATAACATCAGACCCGAAAATCCGCCGACGGTGAACAGTACAACAAAGCCGATCGCAAATAACATGGGTGTTTCAAAGGTGAGTGACCCTTTGTACATCGTAGCCACCCAATTAAATACTTTAACTCCAGTGGGAACCGCGACAAGCATCGTGGCATACATAAAGAAAAGTTGGCCGGCCAAGGGCGCGCCCGTGGTAAACATGTGGTGCATCCACACGATAAAAGATAGGAGTGCGATGGCGAGTGTGGCACCCACCATGAAGCGATAACCAAACAATTTTTTACGTGAAAAAGCGGGTAGGATTTCCGAAATAATTCCGAAAGCGGGGACAATCAAAATATAAACTTCGGGATGACCAAAAAACCAAAAGATATGTTGAAACAGAACCGGATCACCGCCACCTGCTGCATTAAAAAAGCTGGCGTGGAAATGCCTGTCCATGAGCATCATCGTCACACAGCCGGCTAATACGGGCATGACAGCTAAGAGCAAGAAAGCCGTGACCAGCCAGCTCCAAACAAAGATCGGCAATTTTCCCCAGGTCATGCCGGGTGCACGCAGGTTGAAAACCGTTACGACGACATTGAGCGAAGCCAATATCGAGGAAAGCCCCATCATGTGTATGGAAAAAATCATAAAATCCGTGCTGGGAGGACCATAGGTTGTTGACAAAGGTGCGTAAAACGTCCAACCGAAATCCGGTGATCCTCCTGGCATGAACAGGGTGCTGATCAGAATGGTAAACGCAAAGGGCAATATCCAAAAACTCCAATTGTTTAATCGCGGCAAAGCCATGTCTTGCGCACCAATCATCATTGGAATAAGCCAGTTGGCCAGTCCCGTGGTGGCAGGCATCACCACGCCAAAAATCATGATGAGTCCATGCAAAGTGGTCATCTGATTGAAACGCTCAGGTGTTAGCAGCACTTGATAAGGTTCAAAAAGCTCGGTGCGGATAAGCAATGCCATCGCGCCTCCGACGAACAACATGATGAGTGCAAACACGAGATAGAGCGTACCGATATCTTTATGGTTCGTGGTGAATAGCCAACGCGTGATGCCCTTTGGCGGATGACCGTGTTCAGCGCTCATTGCTGTTCTCCTTTTGGTACGCCATGACGGGCTTTTTTGACCCACTGGGCAAATGCTTTCTTTGAAACGGCTTCGACAACGATGGGCATAAAACTATGATTAGCCCCGCAAAGTTCTGCACATTGTCCTCGATAGGTGCCGGGCTTGTCGATCATAAACCAGTTTTCATTGATATAGCCTGGAATCGCGTCTTGTTTCATGCCGAGATCCGGCACCCACCAAGAATGAATGACGTCATTCGACGTCACGAGGATGCGCACCTTCTCGTGAATGGGTACGACGAGAGGGTAATCGACCTCTAAAAGAAACCATTTATCACGAGGTGCATTACCATAGATTTGATTGCTGGGCGTGGACAAATTGCTGAAGAAACTGATGCCCTGGTCCAGGTAATCGTACTTCCATCTCCATTGATAACCCGTGATTTTGATGTTCAAATCAGGGCGGCTCGTGTCATGAATATTAATTAATACTTTAGTGGCAGGAACAGCCATAATAACCAGAATAACAAAGGGAATTACTGTCCACAAAATTTCAATACCCAGGTGCTCATGAAAGTGTGCAGCGACTGCGCCCTTGGATTTGCGATGCTTGAAAAGCGAATAAAATAGGACGCCGAAGACGAGGATCCCAATGCCAACGCAGATGTAAAAAATAGCCATGTGCAGTTGATAAACTTCATGGCTCACTGGCGTAACGCCATAGGGTAGATTCAAAGGCGGAATAGCCAGTGCGATTGTGCCATAACAGAGCAGCACAATCAGAGCAACAAAGGCATGCACGCGTGACAGCCAGGACATACTGTCCATCTCCTTGTGGTTAGGTGTAAACTAGGGGCGATTGAAATTCCGCTT
>CAYGED010000052.1:0-7408 GCA_964348555.1 uncultured Coxiellaceae bacterium | reverse complement strand
GCAAAAAAACCAGCCGAGTTTATACCCGCCGCTGAAGAATTATTATTTATATTTTCATCTTTGACTTCTGGAACGGAAAGATCTTTAGGCGTTTCTCCGGGCAGTTGAATTAAACTCGCCTCAAAAAGCTCATGTTTTTTGAGTAAGCGCATCGCTCGGCAGTTTTGTCGTTTTTCGCTTCCACTATTTTCAACAACAAACTGATTAATTTTCTCTTGCAAAGGCTTTATCATCACCGGATCGCTGGTCCCTTTTTTAGTATTAACGAGGAGATTTTTTAACCCTGAAATAAAGTTCGTCGATGCTTCGGATTGTCGGCGGAAAATTTTCATACCGTTAGAAAGGTTATAATCCTTTATGTACGCTTCAACATGAGCGATATATCGATTGACAAAAAACCATAAAATACGATTTTTTTCTATGCCATGAGGCGAGATGATTTTCTCTTTTTTCGCTTCCGCTTTCTCCTCTTCCCTTTTTTCTTCCCCATTTTGGCTCAACAATCTTTCCAAGCGTTCGGGCGTGAAGGGGCCTTCTTTATCCATGGCTTCAACCAATGGATACAATGCACGGGGCGCTTGTGGTGCTGGCGGATTTTCTAGCAGACCTATGATCGTCTTATTTCCTTTTACATAGGCCAAATGGAGTGGTTTTATAACATTCTTGTCATTTACATCTATAATAGGACCAAAAGATAAAAGCAACTTAACCATCTTAAGACTGATCTTATCAATAGCGTAATGCAACGCGTAATAAAGTTTTTCTTTGTCATGTGCAGCATTAGGATCAGCCCCACCCAATAATAAAGCGTGTGCAACTTCGACATGATCATATTTAGATGCCGCTAGCAAGGCCGATGAAAATCCCGCCACATTATTTGGGCATTGCTTGACAAGTGGTTCCACGATGTCCGGTTTATTCTTTCCTGAGGCAATAATTTTATTCAGTGCCTCACGGTAACCCGCCTTTCCATCTTCATCATAATAATTTTTCACGATGATCTTTACGCATTCCCAATAATCTTTAAAGGCATCCTCGTCGCGATCAATGCGCTCAGAAGAGCTTAATTTATTTAGAGCTAGTTCGATACCCTTTAAGATGGGAGGTTTATATCTATTATCGTCAGTTATATCATCGTCCCTCTTTCTGCTAGGATACCAACGATTCACATACTCTACTGAACACGATTTTTTAGCTAGAAGCTCACTCCTTTCACGATCAGAACTTACACGCGGTGTTCCTGACCTTTCGGCTTCACCTTGAAATCTCAACCATGTTGGACGTCCCCGCCATTCAGCAACATTAGAATTAGAATTAGAATTAGAATTATTTTCCATTGGAAGCGGCTTAGCGCCATAATGCATTAACAGCTCGACCATGCTCGGATTGTGATTTCTGATGGCGAAATCTAAACAGGTTCGATGATACATTGCTGTACCTGCGTGATCTGCTTTATCAGCAGCAGTCGTACTGGCCTTTGCCTTTAATAAAGCTTCGGCAGCCTTGTATTGATTAGCCCGAACAGCACACAATAAAGCGTCACCATAATGAGCTTGCCCATTCTCATCGGAATACTGATTGGCCCATTCAATAACTTGTTCCCAATTTTTTTCTCTGGCAGCATTTTCGATTGGCGTACGATTATCTTGATCTTTTCTCGTGAGAAAGCTCTGAAAGGCTGCTTGGGTTGCTAAGTCTTTTTCTGGGTCTTTACGCATGGTCACCTCGGTTTTATAGCCAATAATCTACTACATCTATTGCTCGTTTGTCCCTTAAGTAAACATTATTTGCACGGCAAGATCATCCACTCTACATGGACTGAATCCGCCGCTCATCGTTGGGAGCAGCAAGTAGGCTTAGCTGAGCACGCGCGAAGCCTAATGAAAAAACCTCATCCTCGCACGAGGCGTGGGATTTTTGTGGAAAAAAGTTTTGTAAGATAAATCCTCCCCAACCCTCCTTTTTCAAAGGAGGGGGTAATTTAAATTAATCGCCCCCTTTGTAAAGGGGGCAGACGAGCGTTAGCGAGGCGGGGGATTTATAGTTAAGCTACAGCCTCGCGCAAGGAAGATGTTTTAAGCAAGTAGATTGGCTTCGCGCGTGCTCAACTCCAAGCTAGCTTCTACGCCGTCTCAGTGATGAATCACCCGGCTTCATTTCAGAAGACTCTTTATTTTTTCGATGACGGCGCCAGAAAGTTTGTATTTGTTTTACTGCTTTAATGTAAGGTTCTAAGCCTTTTTTTAATTCCATCAGAATAGCCTCTTCCGTTTGACGGCAACGAACTAATTCAATCTTCAAATCATTAATGTCAATACCCGTTGGTGTTCTGGTTGGACCAGTATCTAACCAAGTACGTATGGCATCGCCATCATATACCCTTTGATCAATATTTAAATGCACGGGCCGCTTTGGTACAGTCTTCGTAATAGGACATTGGTAGGCTGCTTCAATTTTTTTATACCATTCCTGCTCTGTAACCCCTAATCGTTCGCATTGCTCAAGCCAGATCTCTAACTCCGTTTGCTGATCATGATCTTGATAACCATATTGATTTAACGCGGGATCTTGATTTAAGCAATTCGAAAAAAGAAATTTAATTAATGGTGAAAAACTCTTTCCGTACAGTAACAATATTATGCCTAAGGCGAAATATAACCAAGAATCAGCACGACTTTTATCGGCATTTTTTAACAACCTCTTTCGACGAATCTCGTTCTGACGACGTTGATCTTCTTGTGCTTTGCGTTGTGCTTTGCGAAAGTTGCTTTCTGGCAGAGCCGTCGGCTTTCCTTCTCTCAGGTATCCCATATCCTGATCGCGATAACATTGTTGTGAATGAGCTAACATGACGTCAGTATTACTCTCACCATAGCTTACATAAGAATTTCGCAATTGCATGACACCAGCCATGTAAATGACCCACGTTATCAATTTCACTAAATTGTTACGTCGCATGACTGAAGCTCCTTTATGAGCACTAATATCAAGGCTCAATAGTACAGCAAGAATCTTAAATCTTTCTTAAAAGACGCTGATGCTGGCAATATTAATGAGAGGATGCAACTCCACCATCCTCCAATGGATAGAAGCTCTCATCAAACTGAACCATCCCGGTGCTGACGTCATAGATGGCACTGATGAGACCAATGGACTTCTCATTGATGAGCCGATTTAGAATAACACTTTTTTGATAAAGATTTTTCATGGTATTGGCCGCGTTAGTTTTCGTGACATTCAATAAAAATCGCTCTTCCGTTTCAGACGGATAACCTGGCTTCTCTTTTTCAGCCAGCAGCGCAGGCTCAATTTTCTTAAGCAGCTGGGGCAAATAACCCCCTTCAACATCGTCACACGCGGCTTTAATCGCACCGCATCGCGTGTGCCCCAAAACCAAAATTAATTTGGCACCCGCGATATGGCAGGCAAACTCAATACTCGCCAAGATGTCATCGTTCACCACATTGCCCGCAATGCGAGCCACAAAAACATCGCCAACACCAACATCAAATATCGTCTCGATCGGCACACGCGAATCAATGCATCCCAACACCACCGCCAAAGGATATTGCATTCGAGCAGTGACTTTTAAATCTTGCAACATGCTGCGATGAATGCGCTGATCCTTAATAAACCGCTGGTTGCCTTCTTTTAAAATCTCCAAGACGTCCTTTGAATTCAACGAAGATTGAATGTCATACGTGGTGACATTAATAAAATCAACTTGATCGTGCAACTCGTATTTTTCTTTAAAACCAATTAAGTTTAACGCAATCTCACGATCAACTGCTTGTGTCTTCACGAATTCATTGATCAGTTCCAAGATATCTTTGTCAATGTATTCCGTATACCGCGCATCAATAATCAATTGCGAGTGACCGGGTATCGCATCAAACTCAGCAATTAATGATGCCTTACGCAAAAACGATAATTGTTGTGGCAACACAATTCGTGTCACCACTCCTGACGGGTGTATCTCATTGATCACATCGAGCCGTATTTGACTGTTGCTTTTGAGAATAAAAAAGAACCCGAAAAACAAGCCAATCAAAATACCCAATAACAAATTCGTAAAAACAATCGCAATAACAGTAACGATAAACGGAATAAACTGAGACCAACCCAAACGATACATGTGTTGATAAATACTCAATTTTGTTAATTTATAACCGACGTAAATTAAAATACTGGCCAACGCAGCCAATGGAATGCAATTCAACACGTTGGGAATGAAGAAAACAGTGGATAGAATTAATAATCCGTGCAAAATAGTCGACAGCTTAGTTCTTGCTCGCATTTGCACATTCACGGAGCTTCGAACAACCACCGATGTAATCGGAATACCGCCGATTAATCCCGATAACGTATTGCCCACACCCTGCGCAATAAGCTCACGATTCCGCGAACAATAACGTTTGCGCTTATCCAATTTTTCTGCCGCCTCTAAGTTCAACAAAGTTTCCAAAGAAACGACCGCAGCAATGATAAAAGCTTGCCAATACACATTAGGATCTTTCCAATTGGCCCAGCTGGGAAATTGAAACTGATGAGTAAACCCCTGCCACGTGTCGGCAACCGGTATTTTGACCAGTTGTGAACTAAACTGCTCAAGCCCGGGAGAAAAAAGCGAGTAGATTTTATTAATGATAATTGCCACGATCACGACCACAATGGGGCCAGGGATGACCGTCAACCCTTTAACCTTTGTTCGATCGAAAAAGATAAGCAATACGATTGAGAGGGCACTCATGATAGCCGCACCAGAGTTAATATGCTGGGTGGCTTTCAACAGAGGCTCCAAACTGAAATTCTCAGAAGCATCCTTTAAATGACCCATCAGTGCGCCATTCTGAGCGACGTGTGTGAACGCAATCGGCAATTGCTTTATCACGATTAAAATTCCGATCGCGCACAACAAACCTTGAATGACACTGGAAGGAATATAGTCCGCAATAAACCCTGCGCGCCAAACGCCGATGATAATCTGCAAAAGACCCGCGATGACGAGCGCTAATAAAAATGACTGAAACCCACCGAGACTGCCGATGGCCGAAATCACCACGGCGACAAGACCAGCCGCTGGTCCACTCACACTAACGGAGGACTCACTGATGCTTCCAACAACAATACCCCCAATAATGCCAGCAATAATCCCTGAAAACAAAGGCGCGCCAGCCGCAAGCGCAATTCCCAAACACAAGGGAATCGCCACCAAAAAAACGACCACGCCCGCCGGAATATCAAACTTAAGATAGCGACGTCGGTAAGGCAAAATTTTGTTGGATGAAACAGCCATGTTACACTGGATTCTAACAGGAGTTTCGCTGTTCGCGAAACTCCTGTTTAAGATGAACGATGGTTACGATCAACACTTTTAACCACCGAGTCTGAAAATGACAGAAAAAAACTTACACGAACTCACCCGGTTGCAAAAATTATGAATTACCGACACCTTTATCACGCCGGAAATTTTGCCGATGTGTTCAAACACATCATTCTCGTTTTACTGATCGAATCTTTACAACAAAAAGCCAGTGGTTTCTGCTACATCGACGCTCATGGTGGTCGTGGGCTTTATGATTTAACCAGCGAAGCGGCTCAAAAAAGCAAAGAATTTGACAATGGAATTATCTCTCTGTTTCATTCAACACCGACTCCAACACTCGTAGACACTTATCTCAATATCATTCGCTCTTTTCAAGACACGGATGAAATCACTCAATACCCAGGCTCTCCTTTGATCGCGTTGGCATTACTCGGCGAACAAGATTCAATGATTTTGAACGAGTGGCACCCCGAAGAATACCGAGAATTAAAGGCTTTATTTTTCAACACTCCGCATGTTCATCTTCACCACCGAGATGCTCATGAGTTTTTGCCGGCGGTGCTGCCACCCACACCACGACGTGGTTTAATACTGATCGATCCGCCTTACGAAAAAAAAGAGGAATTCGATCATTTACTTTTGCTGTTGCCAAAATTACTCAAACGCTTTTCATCGGGTATCTACGCGTTATGGTATCCGATCAAAACACAAGAGCACCGACGTTTTCTTAAAAAATGTCAACACGCGTTATCCGTTCCGTATTTAACAGCGGAAATAGTATTAAGTGATGATGATAGCGACGAACAAAGACTGATCGGCTGTGGAATGCAAATCCTCAACCCACCTTGGAAAATAGAAGAAAAAATCAAACTGATTGGAAATTATTTGTGGTCCTTGTGGAGTCCAGAAAAAAAGGGTTATTTTCGATTAACGGTTTCGTCCCATCGATGACTAAGCCGACTCAAAAAATCATTGCGCGCCAACACTTTTTTACCCGTCAACACAAAACCCAACAATTCACCCGTGGAAGCCCGAAATTCCGCACTGGAATTTAATCCATCCATTTCACAAACCCATTCGCCCACGCTCGCTTTTGGTGCTGGCACCATGAACACGGGACACACGGAGGTTTTAACAACGACCGGCATCACCGGAAATATCACCGCGGTTGGATTTCCGGTTAACGTGGCAGCAAGCGCTTTGGCAGAATAATTAATCGGCGCCACATATTGCCATAACTGTCCTTGAATTTCGGCACAATCCCCCAGCGCGTAAATATTTTTTTGATTCGTTTGTAAATAAGCATCCACCTCGATTCCACGATGGATGTTAAGCCCCGCCTGTTCGGCCAGTTCAATATTCGGAATGATACCCACCGCCGAAACCACGCAGTCGGCTTCAATTTTTCCCCCGCTGGATACAAGAATTTCATAGCGCTGATCAATTTTCCGAATTTCCGACACGCCATCGTCACAAATCCAGCGCACTCCCGCCTCGAACATGGCTTGACTTACCACGTGTCCGATCTTTGGCGGCACCCACTCCTGCAAAGGATAAGCGTCTGGTGTAATCACCGTCACTTCAAAACCCACGCGAGATAAATCATTGGCAAATTCACAACCCACTAAACCCGAACCAATAATGGTGACTCGACGGCTTTGACTCAAGCGTTCACGAAAACGTTCGTAATCCAACAAATGATTTATTGAATAAAGATCGGATGCTCCATCCCCCAAAAAAGGAATCCGTTTGGGACGAGAACCACAGGCCAGCACCAACTGAGAATACGAAAATGACTGTCCAGCAGCATCCACCATCGCTTGAGCAACATCAATTCGAGTGACTCGAGCTTCGGTGTGCACATCAATTCCTAAACCCACCTCCATCTTCCGTGCATCCGCCATCACCAGCATTTCAGGGGTCTTTTGATGTGCGTAGGCCGTCGATAAGGTCGGCTTTGAGTAATACCGACCCAGATCCGCGGTAATGACTTTAATCGGCATCGATGGATCTAAACGCCGAACTTCCCGAGCAAGCGTATAGCCACCCAAGCCACTGCCGATAATGAGTAAAGGTTCTTTG
>CAYGED010000051.1:0-7455 GCA_964348555.1 uncultured Coxiellaceae bacterium | reverse complement strand
GTAGAGGGCTCCCATCCCACCATAGTCAGCCGCCTTTGCTTCCATGGTGGGAGCAATTCACACTCGGCGTGGTGTGGACGATTTTTCACTTATTGGTGATTGTCATACAAGCATTTATTTTTATGATGTCGACAATCGTTTATTTAAGTTTAGCGTCGGAATCTCATTAACTAACTAAAAGGGGAATAAAGAATGAATATCGCGCAGATTATTGCTAGTGTCCAGGGCTTATCCGCTATTGCGGCGGGATTGCTGATTGGTCTTGCTTCCATGGGAACGGCGATCGGCTTTGGCATGTTAGGGGGGAAATTTTTAGAAGGTGTTGCGCGACAACCTGAATTGTCGCCCATGTTGATGGTTCGTATGTTTTTAATGGCGGGTCTCGTCGACGCGTTTGCGGCGATTTCGTTAGCGATGGGTTTGGTGCTGATGTTCGCAAAAAACCCATTCTTAACAGCCGTGACGAATGCCATTGCTCAAGCGGTGAAGCAATAAAAAGAAGAGGTATCCGTAATGGATATTAACGCTACGCTGATTATACAAATGTTGGTTTTTGTCATCTTTATTTGGGTGACGGTGCGGTTTATCTGGCCTCCATTGATGAAAGCCTTAGAAGCGCGACGAAAGACTATTGCGGATGGTCTTGCGGCGGCTGAGCGAGGGCGAAAAGAGCTGGAATTAGCAGAAATTAAAGCCAAAGAGCAGCTGATGGATGCTAAGATGCAGGCAGCACAAATGATTGAGCAGGCGAACCAACGCGCCAATCATGTTATTGAAGAAGCGAAAAGTAAGGCTCGAGAGGAAGGCGAGCATCTGTTGCAATTGGCAAAAGGTGAAATTGAGCAAGAGTACATTGCAGCGAAAGCAAAACTGATGAAGCAGGTATCGAGCATTGCCGTTGCCGGTGCTGAGCGAATTTTACAGCACGAAGTTGATAAAGCGAGCAATGATCGATTGGTCGATGAACTGGTGGGTGAGATTTAGCAATGGCGGATAAGATTACGTTAGCAAGACCCTACGCACGCGCTGTTTTTGCAGAAGCAAAAGCAAAGGGGAAGTTGCATGCGTGGTCGGTAGTGATGGAAGCGTTAAGTCAAGTGGTTCAAAATCAGTGGGTTGTTCAGTGGACGTTAGACCCGCGGTTGTCTTCATCGCAATTGGAGTCGATGCTTTATGATTTAGTGGAGCATTCAGTTAATGATGCCGTGATGAAATTAGGCGATGCACTTTCTCATTTTATTGCTTTATTAGTGAAGAAAAAGCGGTTGGTGGTGTTGCCACAGATAGCATTTTTGTATCACCAACTGATGTTGGAAGAAGAACAGGTGACAGAAGCGGAAGTGATTGCTGCGTTTCCTTTAAGTGAAGATCACCGTCGCAGTATCGAAGCCGCATTGGAAAAACGATTTCATTCCAAAATCCAATTAAAAGTCAGCAAGGATGAATCCTTGATTGGTGGTGCGCTTATTCGCGTTAACGATTGGGTGATGGATGGTTCTATCAAAGGCAAATTAGCTAAATTAACTGAGAGCTTGATGGGGTAAAAAACATGTCCACGCAGCTACAGGCTTCTGAAATCAGCGATATTATTCAATCGCGCATTGAAAAATTCGATATCAAACCTGAAGAACGAACAGAGGGAACGATTGTCAATCTAAAAGACGGTATTGCACGAGTCTTTGGATTGCGAGAGGTCATGTATGGAGAAATGATTGAGTTTCCTGGCAACACCTACGGGCTTGCTTTTAATCTCGAACGAGATTCGGTGGGCGCTGTCGTCATGGGATCCTATGAACATTTGGAAGAAGGAATGACGGCTCGGTGTACGGGCCGTATTCTTGAAGTGCCGATTGGCGATGCGTTATTGGGTCGCGTGGTGGATGCGCTCGGAAATCCCATCGACGGAAAAGGCCCGATAGAAACCGAATTAACATCGCCCATTGAAAAAGTTGCGCCCGGCGTTATTACACGAAAATCGGTGAATGCCCCGATGCAAACGGGTTTGAAATCCATCGACGCGATGGTGCCGATTGGGTGCGGTCAGCGGGAATTGATCATCGGTGATCGACAAACGGGAAAAACAGCCATTGCGATTGACGCTATGATCAATCAAAAACACACGGGTGTGAAATGTATTTACGTGGCCGTTGGGCAAAAGCAATCTTCAGTTGCTGCCGTCGTGCGAAAACTTGAAGAACACGGTGCCATGGCGCACACGATTGTTGTGTGTGCCAGCGCATCCGAGGCCGCCGCACTGCAATATTTAGCGCCTTACTCGGGTTGTACGATGGGCGAGTATTTTCGTGATCGTGGTCAACACGCTTTAATTATTTATGACGATCTAACCAAACAAGCGTGGGCGTATCGACAAATTTCGTTGCTATTGCGGCGTCCGCCTGGTCGGGAAGCTTATCCTGGAGATATTTTTTATTTGCATTCACGTTTGCTTGAGCGCGCAGCACATGTGAATGCCGAATACGTTGAGGCTTTTACCAAAGGCAAAGTGAAAGGCAAAACAGGATCGTTGACCGCTTTACCTATCATTGAAACACAAGCCGGTGACGTGTCAGCGTTTATTCCAACGAATGTGATTTCCATCACGGATGGGCAAATTTATTTAGACGTCAACCTTTTTAACTCGGGCATTCGACCTGCCATTAACGCGGGTTTGTCTGTGTCACGGGTGGGTGGCGCAGCGCAAACGAAAATCATTAAAAAATTAATTGGTGGGTTACGAATCGCATTAGCGCAATACCGAGAATTAGAGGCGTTTTCACAATTCGCATCTGATTTAGATGAGACGACGCGCAAACAGTTGGAGCATGGGCAGCGCGTGATGGAAATTTTAAAACAGCCGCAATATCAACCGCTGAGCGTGGCTGAAATGTCGATTATTTGGTATGTGGTAAACAATAAATATTTGGATAACGTGGAGCTCAAAAAGGTCGTTGATTTTGAAAGCGCCTTATTGAGTTATTTGCGTGATCAGCATAAAGATTTGTTGGAAGCGATTAATAAAAATCCGGTGTATTCAGATGAAATTGTTGATCGAATCAGGGACGTCATTGAAGCATTTATTAAGACACAGGCTTATTAAAGAAAAATATGTCAAAGGCGCGAGAAATACGACAGAAAATTGCTAGCATTAAGAACACGCAAAAAATTACGCGTGCCATGGAGCTCGTTGCGGCCAGCAAAATGCGAAAAGCGCAAGACCGCATGGGGCTGTCTCGCCCGTATTCGGAAAAAATCAGAAAAGTTATTAGTCATGTCGCTGCTTCTCACCCGGAGTATCCTCATCCTTATTTTAAATCGCGCGAGACGATAAAACGTGTTGGCTATATCATTGTCAGCACGGATCGCGGTCTTTGTGGGGGGCTTAACGTAAATTTATTTCGAGCTTTAATGGCTGATATGAAAAAGTGGCATGAGAAAGGAGTTGAGATTGATTTTTGTGTTATTGGTCGAAAGGGAGAAGCTTTTTTTCGTCGTTATGGAGGCAATGTCATCGCGGCGGCCAATCATTTAGGAGACGCTCCAGAGGTTAAAGATTTAATTGGTATTGTCAAAGTGATGTTGGATCAATACGACCAAAACGCAGTGGATTCAATTTTTATTGCCAGCAACGAATTTATTAACACCATGATTCAAAAACCGGTGATCAGACAACTGTTCCCTTTGATGCCCGATGAAAGAGAAAAGGAAGGCCATTGGGATTATATTTACGAACCCGATTCAGCGAAAGATTTGTTAACCCTGTTATTAGTTCGCTATATCGAATCGCAGGTTTATCAAGGCGTTGTTGAAAATATCGCGTGCGAGCAGAGTGCGCGTATGGTGGCCATGAAAAATGCCACTGAAAATGCAGGTAAATTAATCGATGAATTACAGTTGATCTATAACAAAGCGAGACAAGCAGGAATTACGCGAGAAATCGCTGAAATTGTAGCAGGTGCTGCAGCAGTAGAGTAAAAGTGGTACGACCGTGGCTAAAGGTGAGTTGCATAGACATAAAAACGAGGTGGTTATGAGCACAACAGGTTCAATCACAGAAATTATTGGAGCCGTCGTTGACGTGGAATTTCCGCGTGATGCTGTGCCTAAAGTTTATGATGCGCTAAAAATTGAGGGAAAAAATTTAACCCTGGAAGTGCAGCAACAACTGGGTGATGGTGTGGTTCGCACCATTGCGATGGGCAGTACCGAAGGTTTAAAGCGTGGATTATCGGTTAAAAATACTCGAAAACCAATCGAAATTCCGGTGGGTGAAAAAACACTGGGCCGTATTATGAATGTCTTGGGTGAGCCGATTGATGAAGCAGGACCTATTGGATCGGATCATTATTTACCGATACATCGAAAAGCACCTTCTTTTACCGAGCAATCTGGCGCGACCGAATTGTTAGAAACCGGAATCAAAGTAATCGATTTGTTATGCCCCTTTGCGAAAGGTGGGAAGGTTGGTTTGTTTGGTGGTGCCGGTGTCGGTAAAACCGTTAACATGATGGAGCTCATTCGAAATATCGCTATCGAACACAGTGGATTTTCCGTTTTTGCGGGTGTTGGAGAGCGGACGCGAGAAGGAAATGACTTTTATCACGAAATGAAAGAATCTAACGTGTTGGATAAAGTAGCATTGGTTTATGGGCAGATGAACGAACCACCTGGAAATCGATTGCGGGTGGGATTAACAGGATTAACCGTTGCCGAATCTTTTCGAGACGAAGGACGTGATGTTCTTTTATTCATTGATAATATTTTCCGTTATACTTTAGCGGGTGTTGAAGTGTCTGCGTTATTGGGTCGGATGCCATCGGCCGTCGGGTATCAACCGACATTGGCGGAAGAAATGGGTGTGTTACAAGAGCGAATTACTTCGACAAAGACAGGATCGATCACTTCAATACAAGCAGTTTATGTTCCAGCCGACGATTTAACCGACCCCTCTCCGGCTACTACTTTTGCGCATTTGGATGCAACCGTCGTTTTGTCGCGGCAAATTGCTGAGCGAGGTATTTATCCAGCGATTGATCCACTGGATTCAACGAGTCGACAATTGGATCCCCTTATTATTGGTGAGGAGCATTATCGTGTTGCGAGAGGTGTACAAGAAACTTTGCAGCGCTATGAGGAATTAAAAGATATTATTGCTATTTTGGGTATGGATGAGTTGTCAGAAGAAGATAAATTAGCGGTTCGACGCGCCCGGAAAATTCAGCGATTTTTATCTCAGCCTTTCTTTGTTGCAGAAGTTTTTACGGGATCTTCGGGAAAATACGTTTCTTTGCAGGAAACGATCCGCGGATTTAAAGGCATTATTAATGGTGAGTACGATGAGCTACCAGAGCAAGCCTTTTACATGGTGGGCTCAATCGAAGAAGCGGTGGAAAAGGCGAAATCTTTATAGATAATAGAATGAAATGATGACACAGAAAACCATGCAGCTAGAAATTGTTTCTGCGGAAGCATCCATCTTCAGCGGAAAGGTGGAAATGGTTGCCGTGACGGGTAGCATGGGTGAGCTGGGTATTTACCCTGGACACCGCCAATTGTTGACAGCGCTCAAGCCGGGACAAATTAAGGCGACTTTAGAAAGTGGAAAAGAAGAAGTATTTTATATGTCGGGCGGAATGCTCGAGGTGCAACCGGCAGTGGTGACTGTCTTAGCAGATACTGCTATTCGAGCTGGTGATTTGGATGAAGCGGCTGCGCTTTCTGCAAAAGAAGAAGCAGAACGTCGATTGGTGGAACAAAAATCAGGGATTGAGTATTCTCGGGCAATGATTGAATTAGCGGAAGCCACTGCTCAGTTGCGCGCAATACAGATGCTTCGCAAACGCAACCGACACTGATGATTAAGGATATACCGCTCGCCCCCTTCTCCATCTTCGCATTTTCAAGTGAAATGACTATATAATAGAGGTCAGTATGATCAGAGTGGTTTCAGCATGGGTTTAAATGTTGTCATTTTAGCAGCCGGGAAAGGGAAACGAATGGCTTCGGGTAAGCCAAAAATATTGCACCCTCTCGGCGGAATTCCTTTATTAGAACGGGTAGTGAATACCGCAAGATCACTTCAGGTGAGTGCGATCCACGTGGTTTATGGGAATGGTGGTAGCGAGGTTCGTGAAAAGTTAGATTATTTACCGGTTCACTGGGTTGAACAAAAGGAGCAGCTGGGTACGGGGCATGCTGTTTTGCAAGCGATCCCCTTTTGTCAGGACGAAGATCAGGTGCTTGTTCTCTATGGAGATGTCCCATTAATTTCAATCAATACACTCGAAGATTTATTAAAGATCACACCGAAAAATAGTTTGGGTTTGGTTGTGGCTGAGTTGCCAGATCCATCCGGTTTGGGGCGAATTATTAGAAACGAAACCGGTCGTATTATTCGTATTGTTGAACATAAAGATGCAAGTGAAGAACAACGCAACATACGCGAAATAAATACGGGTATTTTAACAGCTCCTGCGCGTCAGCTAAAAACCTGGTTGCCGCGATTGAAAAATGCTAACCGCCAAAAAGAATATTATCTTACCGATACCATTGAATTGGCTGTTAAGGACGGAGTTTCTGTGGAAGGCGTTACGGCACGCTGCTCCGAGGAAGTTCAGGGGGTCAATGATCATTGGGAGCTGATGAAGCTTGAGCGGTATTACCAACAATTAATGGCAAAAAAGTTGGCTTTAGCAGGTGTAACGATTGTTGATCCGAATCGTTTTGATATTCGTGGAGAAGATGTGGAGATGGGTTCTGATGTCTTTATTGATGTCAATGTTATTTTAGAAGGGAAAATACGGATCGGTAATCATACACGAATTGGACCCAATGTATGCCTGAAGAACGTGACGATTGGTAACGATGTTGATATTCAATCGAATACAGTGATTGAAGGTGCGACGATAGCGGATCATTGCAGTGCTGGCCCTTTTGCACGAATCCGACCTGGCTCTGTTTTAAAAAATGGTGCCAAAGTGGGTAATTTTGTCGAAATGAAAAAATCCACGCTGGGTCCTGCTAGCAAAGCGAATCATTTAAGTTATTTGGGTGACACGATGATAGGGAAAAACGTCAATGTGGGTGCCGGAACGATTACCTGCAATTATGATGGCGCGAATAAATCAAAAACAATTATTGAAGACAATGCATTTATTGGATCGAATACATCATTGGTTGCTCCTGTCAAAATCGGAAAAGGTGCCACCATAGGAGCAGGATCAACGATAACGCAAAATGCCCCGGGAAAAAAATTAACGCTCGCACGCGCTCGACAAAAAACGATTGAAAGCTGGAAGCGCCCGAAAAAGAAATAAGCTTGTTCATTAATCCAAAACTCAAAATAAATACCCCGTGGCAAGCCACGGGGTATGTCGGAATAACCCCGGCTAAAGCGGGGCCTTCGCTCCGCTAATAAAAAAGGGAGAATGATCTCCCTTTTCATGGGTTGACGTGAGC
>CAYGED010000050.1:0-7459 GCA_964348555.1 uncultured Coxiellaceae bacterium | reverse complement strand
AAAAGTGTGCTTTTTCGATTGGCTGGATTTATTGTAAAAAAATAATGGGTTCCTGGGGTTTTTGCTCGACGATATTCCATGGTTCATGTTTTTATATTTTCATTGGCTAGTTTGAATTTGTTGGGCTTCGCGAAAGCTCAGCCCAACCTACGTGGTTACGTTAAATCTTTTCTTTAATCTTGGCTTGGCGGCCTTCCAAGTTACGCAAGTAATAGAGTTTGGCGCGGCAAACGTCGCCTTTGCGCTTGACTTGAATGCTGGCAATGGTTGGGCTATGGGTTTGAAAAACACGTTCGACACCTTCGCCATGAGAGACTTTTCGAACCGTAAAAGCGGAGTTGAGCCCACGGTTGCGCTTAGCAATCACGGTGCCTTCGAAAGCTTGTAAGCGCTCTCGGTTTCCTTCCTTTACTTTGATTTGAACGAGCACTAAATCGCCGGCGCGGAAAACCGGGATTTTTTTGTCTTTTATTTGTTCGGCTTCGATGGCCTGTATGATGTTGCTCATGTTTCTTCCTCGCGGATGTATTCTTCTAATAACTCACGTTCGAGTGGTGTCAAGGTTCGTCTTTTTATCAGATCTTGACGCTTTTGCCAAGTCTTTCCTAAAGCTTGCTTGAGTCGCCACCGTGCGATGGCCCTGTGGTCGCCGCTCAAGAGTACTTCAGGTACGGCCCTGCCGTCCACTGTTTCAGGTCGCGTGTACTGAGGGTAGTCTAATAAGCCAGAAGCAAAGGAATCTTGCAAAGCAGAAGCCTCATGTCCTAATGTCCCGGGCAGCAGTCGCGTTAATGCATCAATAATAACCATGGCGGGGAATTCGCCGCCGCTTAAGACATAATCTCCAATCGACCACTCCTCATCCACATCCGCCTCAATTAAACGCTCGTCGATGCCCTCATAACGACCGGCAATTAAAATAAGTCGCTGTTCCTTGGCTTCTTCGAGTAAATGTTCTTGGGAAAGTCGTTTTCCTTGTGGAGAAAGGTGAATGACTTTATTGGGTGTGGTTAAAGTGTTTTTCGCCGCTTGAATCGCGGTGTGCAAGGGCTCGAATTTCATGACCATACCGGGGCCGCCACCGTAGGGGCGATCATCGATGGTTCTCGGTTCTTGGGTAAAATCGCGTGGATTGAGGCAAGTGATTTCCAATTGATTTTGCTTGATGGCGCGCCCGACGATGCCATAGTTTAGCGCGCCGAATATCTCAGGAAAAAGCGTGATGACTGCAATTTGTAAAGCCATTTTCAGTACTCAATTAAAATTCTGGGTCCCAGTCGACCGTGATCGTTTTATTTTTCAAATCAACGGATTTTACCACGCTTGGGATGTAGGGAACCCATGTTTCACCGCTGTTTGTTTTTACGATCAATACGTCGTTTGCGCCGGTGTCGATCAGCGAATCGATGTGGCCGAGGTCTTGTTGACTGAGATTGACGACGCGAAGACCAATGAGATCAGACCAATAATATTGGTTGGGTTTGAGGTCGGGCAGATATTCGCGATCGATGGCAATTTCGGCATTGGTGAATTGTCGGGCCGTTTCAGGGCTATCACAACCCACGAGTTTGGCGAGTAGAAATTTACCGTGAAGGCGGGATTTTTCAATGGTGTATTCGACCCATTGGTGGCCGCGCTTCACTTGCCAAGTTGCGTAGTGGAGCAAGTTTTCGGGGGGGTGTGTGTAAGACACGACTTTTATCCAACCGCGCACACCATGGGTGCTGGCGAATCGTCCGAGAACCACTTTTTTCGGGTTCGCGATTATTTTGATTCCTCGTTGGATGAGGCTTCGGCGTTATTGGCTTCTGTTTTGGGTTCTGCTTTTTCGCTGGCTTCTGCTGTTTGCTCGGCCGCTTTTGCTTCTTGGGCCGCTGCTGCTTCGGCTTTAGCAACTTCTTCAACTTTTTTCGCTTCAACCATGGCTTTTTTGTGTGCCTTTGTGGCTTCTTCAATTTGCTGCTTCTTGACGTCATTTCGGCGTAAAGCAGCTTTTTGGGCGGCTTCAGGCGATTTTTCCAGCTGATCTAAAAGGTACGTCACACGCTCGGAAGCAATCGCTCCTTTGCTCGTCCAGTAAACAACACGTTCTTTCTCGACTTGCAGCCGGATATCAGAGCCTCTGGCCATGGGGTTGTAGTAGCCAATGCGTTCAATATAGCTACTGTCGCGTGGTTTTCGGCTGTCCGTAACCACAATGTGATAAAATGGGTTTTTGTTGCTTCCCCCTCGGGAAAGTCGAATGACTACCATGTGAGACTGATACCTCTTTGTTGTCGCTGAATGGGGTGGATAACGCGCGAAGCGAGCTAATCCACCCTACCTGTATTGAGCCGGGTATTCTAAGCAAAATTTCGGAAAGATGGAAGGGTTTTTTCCGAGGGTCTTCTAGCCGGGTGAAGTATTCCGCTCTGCACATGTTATTCAGGGAGTTTCGCTGTTCGAGAAACTCGTGTATCCATGAAAATTGTAACTCTAAGTTACAATTTTCATGGATACATTGCCCGATGGCAAGACAGTGCAAAGCAGCAGGTGCGCAAATAGGGCCGTTTTTAGCAGTCGATTTAGGATTTGTCTCGCCAGTTAGGCGGTAGTCGGTCGAGGAGGTCTTTGGGAAGGCCGCCCGTGGATTTGAGCTGTTGGAGTTGCTTCATCATTTTGTCGCCTTTCATTCTTTTTAACATCTTCTGCATTTGAGTGAACTGCTTAATAAGCTTATTCACGTCTTGAATGGTGGTGCCTGATCCCGACGAGACACGGCGTTTTCGAGACCCATTGAGCAAAGCAGGAAAGGTACGTTCTTTGGGCGTCATCGATTGGATAATGGCTCCCATTTTTACGATTAATTTATCGTCCATGAAACCGGCAGCACCTTTGGGGAGTTGCATCGTGCCCGGTAATTTTCCGATTAATGATTGCAGGCCACCCATTTTTTTCATTTGCTGCAGTTGCGTTAGGAAATCGCTGAAATCGAAATGTTTTCCTTTATTGAATTTTTTAGCGATTTTATGAGCTTCTTTCTGGTCGACTTTACGTTGCGCTTCTTCGACAAGCGAAACGATATCACCCATGCCCAGAATACGTGTAGCCATTCGGTCAGGGTAAAACGCCTCTAAGGCATCAATTTTTTCGCCGATGCCCACAAATTTAATCGGTTTGCCAGTGATCATGCGCATCGATAAAGCAGCGCCGCCTCGCGCGTCACCATCGGTCTTCGTGAGGATGATGCCGGTTAAAGGCAATGCGTCTGAAAATGCTTTTGCGACGTTAGCCGCGTCTTGTCCGGTCATGCTATCGACCACTAACAATGTTTCGGTGGGTTGCGCGAGTTGATTTAATTCAGTAATTTCCTGCATCAAAGTATCATCGATGTGTAATCGACCGGCGGTGTCAATGATCAAGACGTCGATGAATTGCGTGCGTGCTTGTTTGATTGCAGCTTCGGCGATTTCAATGGGTTTCTGTTTTGGTTGACTGGGAAAGAAATGCACGTCGATTTGTTTGGCCAGTGTCTCCAGCTGATCGATGGCAGCAGGTCGGTAAACATCGACGGAAGCAACCATCACCGATTTTTTTTTATCTTCCTTTAACCAATGCGCGAGTTTAGCAACCGTGGTTGTTTTTCCTGAGCCTTGTAATCCCGCCATTAAAATGATGGCGGGTGGAGTGACTTGTAAATTAATTTCATTTTGCGCATCACCGAGGATGTGCGTGAGCTCGTCTTGGACAATTTTAACCAGAGCATCGCCGGGTCGTACGCTTCCAATAACTGCTTGGCCAAGCGCTTTTTCATGAACTCGGTCGATAAAATCTTTCGTGACGGAAAGTGCCACATCGGCTTCGATCAAAGCCGATCGAATTTCGCGAAGGCTCGTTTGAATATTCTCGTCGGTTAGACGGCCGAGACCCCGTAATTTGTTGATGCTTTTGGTTAAGTGATCAGTTAGGCTCGAAAACATGGCTGGGATTATACCTATTCTACTTAAAAATGCGAAGCTGCATTTTTAAGTGAAATGACTATACACCAGAACGTAGGACAGAGAACAGGCCATTATGATATTCTAGTGACGGACCTGAGGTTGTTTGTTTGATACGAAGCCGCTCATGGGAAGGATTATTTTGCTAGGCGTCGATCTTCATTTTCTGATGATATTGCTGGTGGTGTTGGTGGTGCTGTCGGCTTTTTTTTCGTGTGCTGAAACGGGAATGATGGCGATCAACCGCTATCGATTGCGTCATTTAGCGCGCAAGGGAAATATCCGCGCTGAACGTACGATGAAATTATTGAAGCGGCCCGATCGATTGTTGGGGGTGATCTTAATTGGCAACACTTTCGCGAATATCTCAGCCTCATCGCTAGCCACGATTATCGCGGTTCATTACTTTGGAGAAGTGAGCGTTATTTTTGCGACGATTCTCCTGACATTCATCATTCTGATTTTTGGTGAAACCGCCCCGAAAACATTCGCCGCTATACACCCGAGACGAGTGGCTTTTGCCACCTCTTTGCCGCTTAAAGTGTTGCTTTTTATTTTATATCCTTTTGTGTGGTTGGTTAACGTGATCGCGAATGGTTTATTGCGATTATTCGGTGTGCGCGTTAGTGGTCGCGTGATGGACACATTGACGTCGGATGAGCTTCGCACGGTTGTGCGGGAAGCGACGGGAAAAGTGTCTTCATCGTATCAGCACATGTTATTGCGCATACTCAATTTAGGCCAAATGACGGTGGAAGACATCATGATCCCACGCAATGCCATACACGGTATTGATATCGCCGATCCATGGGATAAGATTCTCGTTCAATTAACCACGAGTGAGCATGCGTATATGCCGCTTTACCGCGAAAGTATCGATCATCTCCTTGGCATGTTGACGATGCGACGAGTGATGGTAGAGTTTACAAAAAGTGATTTATCGAAAGATAAGTTGGTGGCATTGGTCAGTGATGTTTATTTCATACCAGAAGTGACTTTGTTGCATCATCAGATTTTGAATTTTCAGCGCGAAAGCAAAGCGGTTGGTTTGGTGGTGGATGAATATGGTGATATTCAGGGTTTGGCGACTTTGCAAGATATTCTCGAAGAAATAGTGGGTGAAGTGTCGGCAGATTTGGATATCACGGCCCGCTTGGTGCAAAAGCAAAGCGATGGCAGTTATTTGGTGGATGGACGTATTAACGTTCGTGATTTAAATCGAATTACTGACTGGAGATTGCCGATTGAAGGCCCGAAAACCTTGAGTGGTTTGATCGTCGAATATTTAGAAACAATTCCGACGACAGGGCTTGCGTTGCGATTAGCGGGCTATCCCATGGAAATTGTTAAAATGAGCGGCAATACTGTGCGCTCGGTGCGAGTTTGGCCGAATAAATGGTTGATGAATCCTCCCAAAAACACTGCCGAGGGTTGAGTCTCTTTGAATTGTTGATCACGCTGTCGATTTTTTTCATTCTCTGCAGTTTAGCATTTCCACATTGGCACCGCTGGGTGGTGAGTCATCAGGTGATGGGTGCTGAGAGTCAACTGGCCAGAGCCATTCAATACGCGCGCCATTTGGCGATTGATCGCGCGCTTTCTGTGACGCTTTGCAGTGGTGTGGACAAAGAACGATGTGATGGACGTTGGAGCGACGGTTACACCATACGCGTGCTTACACGGGTGGAGAGGCGATACGAGGGCTTGCCTTCGGGATACCAATTGCGTTGGCGAAGCAGTTTATCTAAAGATGAAGCCCTGATTTTTGGGCCCGATGGTTTCACCGAGGGTCAGCAGGGCACCTTCACGATTTGTCCACCGGCGTCGGATGCTGATGAAGCGCGAGGATTGGTCATTTTGAGAAGTGGGCGGTTGCGTTTTCTTGGTCCGAGAGTGTATGCTTCATGTTCAAAGCCATGAGGTGTAGGTGATGCGAATTATTTTGCTTGGACCTCCCGGTGCCGGAAAAGGAACACAAGCACAATTCATCATGAAGCAATTTCATATCCCGCAAATTTCCACGGGTGATATGTTGCGTTCCGCGGTAAAAGCCAACTCACTCCTAGGCCAGGAGGTGAAAAAAATTGTCGATAGTGGGAAATTGGTTTCCGATGACATCATGATTGCGCTAGTGAAAGAACGCATTCAACAAGCGGATTGTGTGAAGGGATTTTTACTGGATGGATATCCGAGAACAACGGCACAGGCCGATGCTTTGCGCGATGCAAAAATAAAAATCGATTTTGTCATTCAAATTGTGGTGCCCGATGAGGTGATTATCGAGCGGATGAGTGGGCGATTGGTGCATGCTGCTTCCGGCCGTGTTTATCACCGCACTTATCAACCACCCAACGTGGCGGGTCAGGATGACGTAACGGGTGAGCCGCTAACCCAACGTATCGACGATGAAGAAGAAACCGTACGGAAACGATTGGCGGTTTATCATCAACAAACGAGTCCGCTGGTGGTGTATTATCAGAATTGTGCAAAAGCAAATGATTCCATGGCGCCGAGTTATCATTGCATTTCTGGGGTGGGAAATGTTGATGAGGTTCGGGATCGGTTGTTTGGTATTTTAGAACCTGAGTAAGGAGAAACCATGAGCCTCATCGTACTTTCCGCTGATAATTTTGATGAAGTCCTCGCTAAAAATGATATTGTGGTCATCGATTTTTGGGCCAAGTGGTGTGCGCCCTGTCGATCATTTTCCAAAGTGATTGAGCGTGTCAGTCAAAAAAATCCGGACATCTTATTTGGTACGGTGGATATCGATAAAGAGAAAGAGCTCGCCGAAGATTTTCATGTCTTGTCCGTTCCCTCGACCATGATACTTCGTCAGCGTGTGTTGGTATTTGCGGAATCGGGGGCACTGACCGAAGCGGCGTTAGCAGAGCTTATTATCCAAGCAAGAGGATTAGACCCCACGCAATTGCAGAAAAGCGCGGAAGGATGACGGAGTCTGTTTTTTTCTTAAGGTAGTACCATTTGTTCGACGAATGAAGTTCAAAGAAAAAGCCCGGTGAAGTTTCCTTCACCGGGCTTTTTACAATAGCCTAGTTAGGACTATTTCGCTTTACGAGGACGACCTCGACGTCGTCGACGCGAACCGGACTTTTTAGCAGCCGATCGCTTCTTCGGTCGACCACGACGTTTGTGTCGTGTCATCGAAGATTTATGCTTACGACTAGCACCTTTTCGGCGACCGCCTTTTCGGCGTTTTTTGCCACCGGTTTTTTTCAGTCTAGAAAGCCGGCTTTTTGCCTGCTTTTTAGATTTGCTAAGGTGCTTCAGCGCAGCCCGTAGTTTTCTACGAGCTTGGTTACGCTCACGAAGAGCTTTGTTTAACCGTGCTGAACTGACGACTTTTTTGCTTCGGGACTTATGTCCACGTTTAGCTGATTTTCGTTTTTTTGCTGGCATCATTTTTCTCCCTGATTAGCTAATAAAAACGACAATTACATTTTACAATGAAAATCAACAAG
>CAYGED010000049.1:0-7523 GCA_964348555.1 uncultured Coxiellaceae bacterium | reverse complement strand
GAATGAAAATCCGAAAATCCCGTATTCCGCTTCGCTTCATACGGGCTACTTGCTGAATGCATTGAGGAAAATGACGTGTTTTTTTTCAGTATAGATGACTATTTTTCCTGCCACTGATAAACGCCATCCCATCCGTCGGGTAATTTTTTATTTTCCATTTCGGCAATGCGGTCCCAATACATCTGATAAACATGATTGTTTAATTGCGCGGGGTTATTCAACAAGCGGCTTAATGCTTCTTTGGCTACCGTCCATTTCTGCGCATAATAATTTTTAAGCGCATTTTCAAAGGCGGTTAGTTCGTCTAAAAGCGCTTTTTCAGCTTCCTGTTTTCGGCAAATCAGTTGGAAAATATCAATGGGAACCGCCTTGCCTTTTACGGTGACGCGATCTAATTTACGAAACACGAAATCCTTCTCACCCACTTGTTGTGCCGTTTCGCTGACAATAATCTCGACGTGATATTTTTTGGTAAGATCCTCCAGTCTTGAGGCTAAGTTGACGGCATCCCCCAACACGGTATAAGAACGTCGGTATTCAGATCCCATGTCTCCCACGTACATCAACCCGGTATTCAATCCAATGCCGATGTTTATCTCAGGCAACCCTGATTCAGCAAATTCTTTCTTTAAAACCTCTTTTTTAGCCATCATTTCAAGTGCAGCCGTCAAAGCATTCTTAACATGCTCGTGGTCTTCCAATGGCGCGCCCCAAAACGCCATGACCATGTCACCGATGTATTTATCAATGGTGCCTTTATATTTAAAAATAATGCTCGTCATTTCCGTGAAAAATCGATTCAGCATATTTTTGACTTCATTGGCATTTAAAGGCTCTGCAATCGTCGTAAAATTTCGAATATCACAAAATAACACCGTCAGATTTTTTGTTTCACCTTCAAACGTGTATTGCTTGGGATCCTCACTCATTAACTCCACTTGTGCGGATGGGACATACTGCCCAAACATAACTTTTATTTCTTTTTTCGCACGATATTCGAAAAAGAAGCCGTAAATGAGATTTAAGATGGCAATTACAAGAATAAGAAACACTGGCATGATGGGTGACAAAATCAAGCCACTCTCTTTCATCAACCAAAAATCACCCACAAATAAGCTCACCATACCAAGCAACGTCAGAATGATAATGGTAATCGGCCCAAAAAAAGCAAACAACAATGCAGCAATAACCCCCATCATCGCAACGGATATCTTTTCAGCACCACTGGCCCAGCTGGGCTGATAAAGGAATTTTCCGTCGATCAACGTATTCGCTACATTCGCTTGTATCTCCACACCCGGAAAACCCGGATCTATCGGAGTGGCATGAAGATCACCCAAGGCCAACGAGGTACTGCCAATAAAAACCAAGGCATTTTTCAGTGGTTTTAGATCAACCTCGTCATTAAAGATATCGGTTGCGGATAAATAAGGAAAACTGCCAACGGGTCCACGATAGCGAAGCAAGAGTCGTCCGTAAGCATCCGTTGGAATCAACGCATCACCAAATTTAATGGCCTCGACCGCCTTGGATGACCCCATATTGACGGTTTGAACCTCCACTTTATCAATTAACAGGAATAATCGCGTTGCTTCGAGAGCCAAAGAGGGATAAAGGTCATTCTCGTATCTCAACACCAGCGGGGTCGATCGCAAAATACCGTCCTGATCAGGCCATGAAGTCACAAATCCCCCATGTTTTGCTGCATTTTGTAAAATCGGAATATTAGCCGAATATCTCGCCATGGTGGGAATTAATAATGAAGACTGATCGTCCGGATTGATGGCCAGTAAGGGCGGTGGCAAGAGACCCATTGAACCGAGATGCTTATCGTTATGAAAAAGCACACCCAATACGTTTTCGCCCACACCCAAGCTTTCAGCAAATTTCGCATCGTAATTGAAAAAAGGTTTGATGGACTTAAACAGTTGGCTGATTCCTGGGTTTAAATGGGGATGCTGTTCTTGAATTTTGGCCAATACTTTATCGGCAATGTTAACCTCAGGCTGGGAGAACGTCACATCAAAGGCAATCACCAATGCCCCCGCCTTTTGTATCTTATTGACCAGCTCTGCCAGTCTTTCTCGTGGCCAAGGCCATCGACCTTCTTTATTGATACTTTTATCGTCCACGTCGACGATGACAATGGGCGTTTTAGGTGGCTTGGTTTTCACTAACAAGATACTGGTCAGCGTGTTGTCATAGACAATACTGTCTAATCGCTCGCGGACATCGTCGACCAAGCCCGCGTTCGTGATCAAGAGCCACAAGGTAAAAACCGTTAATAGGAGACCCAAGAGGATAGGAATCCATTTTTTACGCATCCTTTGCATGAACTTTTTAATGGTCTTTCTCCTAAAAACCCCTTCCGATAAGCAGGCTCATAAACGATATCAAAGTTTCGAAAGCAGTGGAACCAATAGCTTCAAAAGGCTCACGAGCTTGGCTAAAGATGGACTGTCGCGGCGATAGCTGAAGTTACCAAAATTTTCCTGCGGCCCATCCAGTTGCCGCATGTCTTAGCCCCTCCCTTTGTAAAAGGGAGGTTGGGGGGGATTTTTATAGAAGCTGTCATATAAAATCCCCCTCAATCCCCCTTTTTCAAAGGGGGAAGAGAAGTGGCATGATGTTTCATGCCCCACATTCTCGACAGTATGTGACAACTGGATAGGCAGGAAAATTTTTCTGTTTGACATTTACCCACACTCTTTGTACTTTAAACTTCTTTGTGTAAAAGCCAGGTGGGCTTATTTTCTTGAAATAAAAATAAGGAAGAGGGAACATGGAAATCACTAGCAAACTAGTGTTGGGTTTTTCTTCGGCCATGTGCCTACTCACAGTGGCTCTTGTCAGCAATGCCACGCTTACACCATCCCGGGTTGTTAACAATGCCATGCCAACCCTATCTGAAATAAAAGCCGACTTAAAACCTGAAAATGTTGATATGAGTGGTTTCAGTATCGGACTTGGCGCAGGGTATCAGTCATACAAATACGAAATGACACAAACTGATTCGACAGGCCTTAATACTATTTTTGTCAACCAAGCGCCCTCACTCAACACAGTAGGCATGTTAGGTCAAATGGGTTACACCTATATCTTTGATCGCATGGTGCTGGGTTTCGCGGGCCAATTTGAATACGATAATTTACGTAGCTTTAATGGAAGCGCTGCACTTATTAGCGATGCCATCGTTGTATTCCGGTCTCATATAAATGTTAGCGTGCTTGGCGGCTATAAGGCTAACGCCATGAACCTCATTTACTTGGAAGTGGGCTACAGTAGTTTGATGACCAATTCTATTTTACGTATCAGCACTCCACCTGGAGAACCTCAAATCCTTGAGCATAGCCTTAATGGGAATTTCTTTGGTATTGGTTGGAGACATTATTTTATGAATCGCTTCTTTATTGATTTAGACTATGACTTTATCTACTATGCAAAAAGCCTAACAGGAATCTCCATACCTACAACAGCAACCCTAGCAAGACAAAGCATGAGTGAACTGGATAGAACAACGGTTAATGGTATAACAGCCACTATTAATTACGTATTCAAGTAACATTCTCTCCGTCATCCCTGCATGAAAGCAGGAATCCAAACCTCAGGGAGGGAAATTAATTCAGGGACACGCCCTAATTAAATAGCCAACTATTTCTGCACTTCATCCCGGCGCACCTCAGGCATCAGCGCATCTAATATCGCGTTCACAAATTTATGTCCATCGGTTGCACCAAACTCTTTGGTTAACTTCAAGGCTTCGTTAATCACCACTTTGTACGGAATGTCTTTTCGATGCAGCAATTCATAAATCGACAACCGCAAAATAGCCAGCTCAACAAGGTCTAGCTGATGAATATCTCGATCCAAATGCGCCGACATCAATTCATCGATCATGACCACGTGCTGAATCGTTCCTTTGACCAAATCTTCAAAATAAACGAAATCGGCTTCTCTCATGTCGTTGTCTTGGACAAATTGTTCGATCAACGCCCCAGACTGAATGCCATCATAAGACCATTGATAAATGGCTTGTATTGCCAAGCGACGGGCTCGATGACGTTTTTGACTGTGATTCATGCTGGCTTCTTTTGTTGTTTTTGCAATCGAAGAATTTCTTCTCGAAAGGCATTAATATCTTGAAAACTGCGGTAAACAGAAGCAAATCGTACATACGCAACCTCATCCAATGCACGCAATTCATCCATCACGAGTTCACCGATCCATTGCGCACTCACTTCACGCTCACCCGATGCCCGCACATAATGAATGATACGTTGTATCGCCGCCTCCACTTGCTCGGTGCTCACCGAGCGTTTTTCGAGGGCTTTCATCAAACCTGATCGCAATTTTTTTTCTTCAAATTCAGTTCGACGCCCATCACGCTTGATAATGCGTGGCATATTTAATTCTGCCGTTTCATACGTCGTGAATCGCTCTTCACATTTCAAGCATTCGCGACGACGACGCACCTGCGCACCCACATCGACCAATCGCGAATCGATTACTTTCGTTTCTTCTGTATTGCAAAAAGGACAATGCATTATCGCAACACCACTTCCGTTGAGTAAACTGGAAAACGACGGCACAAAGCAATCGCCTTTTCCCGCACATCATGAATGACAGTTTGATTGTTGAGATCATCCAACACATCACAAATCCAACCCGCCAATTCTACGACTTCTTTTTCTTGACAACCCCGCGTGGTGATAGCCGGTGTACCCATGCGAAGCCCACTGGTCACAAACGGCGATCGCGTTTCACCGGGTACGGTATTTTTATTCACGGTGATATTCGCGAGACCCAGTGCATTTTCGGCGTCTTTTCCGGAAATTGTTTTATCCAACAAACTCACCAAGAACAGGTGATTTTTAGTGCCGCCCGACACGATCGAATAATGACGATCCATCATCACTTTCACCATCGTCACGGCATTCTTCAACACTTGTTGTTGATAGACTTTAAATTCAGGCTGCATCGCTTCTTTCAACGCCACGGCTTTTGCCGCGATGACGTGCATCAATGGTCCACCTTGCAAGCCTGGAAATACCGCAGAATTTAAGCGCTTTTCGATGTCGGGGTTGGCTTTCGCTAAAATGAGTCCTGCGCGTGGACCTCGCAAGGTTTTGTGGGTAGTGGTCGTCGTCACATCGGCAATATTCACCGGAGAAGGATATAAACCCACCGCCACCAGTCCCGCCACATGCGCCATGTCCACCATAAAATAGGCGCCGACGTCATCGGCGATTTCGCGAAAGCGTTGCCAATCAACAATTCCCGAAAAGGCAGAAAACCCTGCCACGATGACTCTCGGCTTATGCGTTTGAGCCAACAAAGCCACTTGATCGTAATCAATATCTCCTTCAGCATTCAGCCCATAATGCACGGATCGATAGACTTTGCCGGAAAAATTTACCTTTGAGCCATGCGTCAAATGTCCACCGTGCGATAAATCCATGGCGAGCAAGGTATCACCCGGCTCCATCAACGCAAAGTAAGCAGCGGCGTTAGCCTGAGAGCCCGAATGGGGTTGCACATTTGCATAAGCTGCCTGGAATAACTGCTTGGCTCGTTCAATCGCCAATTGCTCAGCCATATCCACAAATTCACAGCCCCCGTAATAACGCTTGCCCGGATAGCCCTCGGCATACTTATTAGTGAGCACCGATCCTTGAACCGCTAGCACGCGTGGACTCACGTAATTTTCCGAGGCAATGAGTTCGACATGATCCTCCTGGCGCCGCTCTTCTTGCTGAAGAGCTTCCCAAATTTCAGGATCGAATTGCTTGACCGATTCATTGGGGTTGTACATAAGACTGCTCCAAGATCGTGAGTATGAGACATGCCCTAGGGCATTCTACCTGAGAAGATGCCTAAGGGCACTCCTTAATCAGAAGGCCTGGGTGGTATCCAATTTCCGTACCCATGGGTTCAAAGATAAAGAAACTGTCCTTGCTGGTCAAAGGAAGATGGAATAAGCGTCCGTACATAAAAAATCTCGTACTATTGCTGTCGTTAACAACATTAATCCATTATTTCTGCTGCTTTTACAAATATTTCTATGATGAAATCGGAGTTTCTGGCTAAACTAAGTTGCTAACTTAGAATCGTCAAGCTACTGAATAGATATGGAAAGTGCTTGATCGAGCTTATCCACCGCGATGATTTCCATGCCCTCGGGTGCTGTTTTCGGGCTATTGGCTTTGGGGATAATCGCGCGCTTGAAGCCATGCTTGGCGGCCTCTTTGAGTCGCTCCTGCCCGCTCGGCACGGGGCGAATTTCCCCGGCTAAACCCACTTCACCAAACACCACGAGATCCGTCGGCAAAGGCTTGTTGCGCAAACTCGACAGCACCGCAAGCAACAACGGTAAGTCGACACCCGTTTCGTCGATCTGCAATCCACCCACCGCATTCACAAAAACATCTTGATCATAAGTTGCGATACCACCATGCCGATGCAAAGTCGCGAGTAACATCGACAAACGATTGTATTCAAACCCAACGGCCACTCGTCTGGGATTCGACAAATGACTTTTATCCACCAACGCTTGCACTTCCACCAACAACGGGCGACTGCCTTCCCACGTCACGGTAATCACGCTACCCGACACCGGCGCTTCATAACGCGATAAAAATATCGCGGACGGATTGCCCACTTGTTTTAATCCACGATCCGTCATCACAAAAACGCCAATTTCATTGACGGCGCCAAAACGATTTTTGACCGCACGAATCACGCGATAACGATGATCCCCACGCCCCTCAAAATAAAGCACGGTGTCCACCATGTGTTCCAAGACACGCGGTCCCGCAATGGCGCCTTCTTTGGTGACATGCCCCACTAAAAATAAAGCGATACCGTGTTGTTTCGCAAATCGGACTAAATGCGCCGTCGATTCACGCAATTGACTGACGCCACCCGGCGCTGAGGGAATCGTATCGGTATACGTCGTTTGAATCGAATCGACAATCATGACATTGGGTTGATACTGCCCTGCCAGCATCAACATGCGTTCGACATTCGTTTCCGCTAACAACGTCAATGTTTCATTTTGATGGCTGGTGCCTGCCCCGGGGTTTGTCTCGGGATAAAGATTTTTATTCAACCCCAAACGTTCCGCACGCATCGCAATTTGTTGCAATGATTCCTCACCGGTCACGTAAAGTGCACGAAAATTTTTACTTAATTGACAAACCACTTGCAACAATAACGTCGATTTTCCGATACCCGGGTCACCACCAATCAAAATCACCGAATCGGAAACGAGCCCACCACCGAGCACATGATCAAATTCAGCCAACCCCGTTCCCAATCGGGTTTGTGCCTGCATCGTCACTTCGGGCAAGGGCGTTAATTTTGAGGTGGCGGCCGTATCTCCGCTGACGCGAGGATGCGTGGATTTTTTCACCGCCACTTCTTCAACGATGGAATTCCATTGCCCACAATCCCGGCATTGTCCCTGCCACTGCGCGTATTGCGTACCACAATCTTGGCAGGAAAAAATAACTTTTGTTTTTACC
>CAYGED010000048.1:999-7569 GCA_964348555.1 uncultured Coxiellaceae bacterium | reverse complement strand
CTCATGGCTTTGCAATTAACCGGCGCAGCAAAGGCATCCAGTTTGGCGAATCTCGAAGTGCGTTTGCCGGCTGTGGTGATTGGTGGTGGATTAACGGGTATTGATACGGCGACGGAAGTCCAGGTTTATTACATTAAGCAAGTTGAGAAGATACTTTATCGTTATGAAAAACTTGTCGAGCATTTCGGAGAAAAAGCAGTGAGAGATCATTTTGATCCCCGTTCGCTCGCCATACTCGATGAATTTTTAGAACACGGCCGCGCAGTACACGCGATGCGAGCAACAGCCGAGGAAAAAGGTGAGGTGCCTCGATTTCTCAATCTCATTCGGCAATGGGGTGGAGTGACCGTTGCTTATCGGCGCAACATGCAACAATCCCCGGCTTATCGACGCAATCACGAGGAAGTGATCAAAGCGCTTGAAGAAGGCATTTATTATGCCGAAGGTTTGGATCCAACCGCAGTGAAATTGGATGATCAGGGTGATGTGTCTGGGTTGGTTTGTCGATGGCGTGTGTTAAATGAAGAGGGTGTTTGGCTGAGAACTGATGAGGAACAAACCTTGCCTGCTCGATCCATCTTTGTGGCGACGGGTGCACGACCTAACATTGCTTACGCCTATGAGCATCAAAATACTTTTATGCGCGATCATCATAATTACGATCGTTTCGAACTTGAAAATGGGCAGTTAACAGCCACTCACGAAACAGGGCATTCTAAAATTAAACACGTGGGTGTGTTTACGAATTATCAGCAAGACGATCATCGCGTCACGTTTATTGGCGATACACACCCGATTTTTCATGGCAGTGTGGTTAAAGCCGTGGCTTCTGGAAAGCGAGCCTATCCAAAAATTGTCGAAGCAGTCATTAAAGACAGGGAGAAAATCCATTTGGGGGACCTGACGGAATACCAAAAATTCCGCGAACAAATGGCTTGGATGTTCAGTGCCGAAGTGATGGAAGTAAAAAGACATAGCCCAGATATGGTGGAGTTGCAAGTGCGTTCGCCGATGGCCGCGAAGAACTTAAATCCGGGACAATTTTATCGATTGCAAAATTACGAATGTTTATCACCCTTAATCGAGGGTACTCGATTTCAAACGGAGGCACTTGCGATGTTTGGTGCCAAACATCCAAAAGACCCGGATACCATTTCATTTCTGGTGCTTGAACGCGGTGCAAGTTCACGCTTGTCCGGCATGTTGAAACCGGGTCAACCCATTTCGGTGATGGGTCCAACGGGTTGTCGCACAAAAGTTTCGGCTGGCGATAGCGAAACCATTATGTTTATCGGTGGTTCGATGGCGTCAGTTCTTTTGCGTTCGATGGGGCCGGCGTTTCGCGCTAACGGGCATCGTGTTTTCTTTGTGAGCTTGATGAAAAGTGTGGATGATCTTTTTTGTCAGGATGAATTGGAAGCATCCAGTGATAGGATTTTGTGGGTGACTGAGACAGGTGGAGGACGCGTGGTTCCGCGTCGAGCCCAGGATTTAGCGGTTGAAGGTGAGCTTATTAGTGTATTACGCAATTACGATCTCGGTCACTATACCGATCACGCAAAGCCATCGATTCCCTTGAGTGCTATTTCCAAAGTGTTTGTGATTGGCGCCCCCGAGTTGCTGCAGCGTACGCAGCAATCGCGTCATGCCTTACTCAAAGAACATTTTGCTAAAGGCACGGAATTTATTGCCTCTGTTTATGGCCCGATGCAGTGCATGCTAAAAGGGGTTTGCGCCCAATGTTTGCAATGGCAAATTGATCCTCAAACGGGGGAGCGGACCAAGGCCGTTTATGCGTGTTCATGGCAGCATCAGCCAATGGAAAAGGTTGATATTGGGAATATCCGCGAGCGGCTTGCTCAGAATCGAACACAGGAGATTTTGACTAATCTGTGGTTGAGTTATCTTTTTGATAAACAAGAAGTTGCTAGGGTTTGAGGTTGGACCGCTAGCACTTGAAAATGCAGTTTCGCATTTTCAAGTGTAATAGGTATATAATCAGTCCTTTTAAGCGAGGGAACCGGTATGTATAAACAGATCTCACACACTGAAGCTGAGCAGCTGATGAATGATCGTGATATCGTCGTTGCCGACGTGCGAGATCAGGAGAGTTTTGAAGAGGGGCACATTGCCAATGCCATGCATCTCTCCATGTCCACGCTACAAGAATACTGCCAGCGTGTGGATAAGGAAAAGCCTGTCTTGATTTATTGTTATCATGGAATTAGTAGTCAATCGGTTGCCCAGCATCTTGTCGAGCTGGGTTTTAAAGAAGTGTACAGTTTAATCGGTGGTTTTGAGACTTGGAAATCACACCATCCAACATCAGACGCCAATCAATAACCATGTCAGTATCCGTTAACAGTTTTCGAACGGAATCGCCTGCTACTCCTACTTTCCTCGATCGTGAGGCAAGCATTTCACGCATCGCTGATTTGCTGTTGATAGAAAATGCCGTGGTGATTGCACACTATTACACGGATCCTGATATTCAATTCCTAGCCGAAAAAACGGGTGGTTTTATCGGTGATTCTTTGGCGATGGCGCAATTTGGTGTGGACCATGAAGCCACTACCTTGGTGATCGCCGGTGTTAAATTCATGGGAGAAACCGCGAAGATTTTAAGTCCGCAAAAATGTGTCATCATGCCAACGTTAAAAGCCACTTGCTCGCTGGATCTCGGTTGTCCGATTGAGGAATTTTCAGCATTTTGCGATGCACATCCGGATCGAACAGTTGTTGTTTATTGCAACACATCAGCAGCGGTTAAATCGCGTGCCGATTGGGTCGTGACTTCTTCAAATGCCATCGAGATCGTTGATCATTTGGATAGTGAGGGGAAAAAAATTCTGTGGGCACCGGACCGTTATTTGGGTCACTATATTCAAAAGCAAACCCATGCAGATATGCTGATGTGGGAGGGCAGTTGCATTGTTCATGACGAATATAAATCACAAGCATTAAAATCACTGTCGCGGCAATATCCCGAGGCGGCCATTCTCGTGCATCCTGAATCGCCACCGGATGTGGTGGCTCAAGCTGATGTGGTGGGTTCTACTTCACGCTTGTTAAAAGCAAGCCAAGAATTATCGAATAAAGTTTTTATCGTTGCGACTGATCGTGGGATTTTTTATAAAATGCAACAATTATCGCCTGATAAAACGTTTATTGAAGCACCGACAGCGGGTCATGGAGCCACTTGCCGCAGCTGTGGGCATTGTCCGTGGATGGCCATGAATAATTTGGTGGATTTGGAGCAATCCTTATTAACGGGCGCGAATGAAATCACTTTAGATTCTGCCATCATGAGTAAGGCTAAGATTCCACTGGAGCGGATGTTGAAGTTTAGCCGAGGGAACCATGCTGGAAGGCAATGAAAACGAAGAATGGCAATGTAAAATTGACACGTTGCAATTATCAAAAATTCGGCATCATATTTTTCTTTGTTGTGACCAAACAAAACCAAAATGCTGTCCACAATCGGTTGGCTTAGCATCTTGGGAATACTTAAAGGCGCGTTTGGTGGAATTAAATTTAATGGGTGAAGGAGGCATTTATCGAACGAAAGTGGATTGTCTTCGCGTATGCTGTCAGGGTCCTATTGCGGTTGTTTATCCGGATGGGATTTGGTATCACTCTTGCACGCCTGAGGTCATTGAGCGTATCATCCAGGAACATTTTATGGGTGGCAAGCCCGTTGAAGAATACATTTTATTTCGAAAGTCCTAACTTATGGCAAAATGGATCGGAACGTTAAAAAAGCTTAAATCGAAAATTAATCATCCCGTCGATTATTTTTTACGGCTGGGTGATCAAGAATTATTTTTAAATGAGTTGTTGAATGTCAATATCCGTTTAAATCGAACGGGTCCTATTCATTGCATTCAATGCGGTCGTAAGACGAGCAAGAGTTTTCAGCAAGGTTATTGTTTCCCTTGTTTTCGTCGGTTACAAGAATGTAATTTATGCATTATTCATCCGGAACGTTGTCGCGCTGCCGAGAAACCTTGTCCCGCTGATGATTGGGCGCATGCGCAATGCAATCAAGCGCACGTGGTTTATCTCGCGAATTCTTCAGGTTTAAAAGTGGGTATTACACGAGAAACGCAATTGCCAACGCGGTGGATTGATCAAGGCGCGATTCAAGCTATGCCGATATTTAAAGTGTCGAATCGATATCGTGCTGGTGTGATGGAAGTGGCGCTCAAAAATTTCGTCAATGATCGAACGGACTGGCGAGCGATGTTAAAGAATGATGTTGGTGTTTTGTCTTTACTGGAAGCTTGGGAGCAATTAAAGCAGCAAGCAAAAGAAGCCATCGTTCAGGTTTTTTCGCGATTTGAAGATGGCGATATTAGCGAAATAAAAGATAATCAGCCCATCCAGTTGAAGTATCCTGTCTTGCAGTATCCGGAAAAAATTACGAGTCTCTCACTCGATAATGCGGACTTTGTTCAAGGGAAATTACTGGGGATTAAGGGGCAGTATTTGATTTTGGATACGGGCGTTATCAATATTCGAAAATTTGGTGGGTATGAAATTGAATTTATCACGAGTTTCGCTATTCGCGAAACTCGTTCCTGATAAGATTTCGCTGGCGTGAAGCAAGTTCACGCACCAGCGACCCAAGGGGAGCATCCCGGTGCTCCCCTTGGGAATCCCCATCGGGGAAAGAGTTTCGCACAACGTGCGAAACTCCTGTTTATAGAATGAATGAGGAGTATCGATGTTGATACATTTTATTTCAAAGGAGTATAACGCGATAGGGATTACGGGTGTTTCTTTGATTTTATTAGCCTATTTGTTGTTACAGTTGGATCGGCTTGATCAAAATAGTGTTTTTTATTCTTTAATAAATTTGCTGGGTTCCGGTTTTATTTTAATTTCTTTGATTTATGCGTGGAACCTTTCTTCGGTTGTGATTGAGATTGCTTGGTTTGTCATTAGTTTTTTCGGTCTTAGCAAGGCTATTTACATTTTACTGAGGGTGACTAGGTAAATAGTCAAAAAAGTCTGTAAGGCTTTAAAATCAAGGCGATTTTGACAATATGCAATCACATTGTCGGGGCGTATTAAATAAAATCCAGGGTAGGTTACTCGGTAGCGTTTGTGCAGTGTGAGCTGCGGATCCAGTAATAAACCGGGGATATGCTCAAGATTTTTTTCGCTGATGACGTGAATGTGGATTGATTTAGCGAAGGCCGTTTGGAGAAGTTTTATTTGTTCTCGCAAAACGGATAATAAATGTGAATCGGTTTCTTTCTCCATAAAAATAAGCAGTGTGTGTTTGGTATGACGAAAGTAATCATAAAGATTTTTTTGATTGAAAGTTACATCGGGTGCGCGCTCGCCTGGTTTTGGTGATGATGAGCTCATGAATCGCTTGTTTTCAATCACGGGGCTGTTGGTATAGCGAATCATGATTTGTGACACGCGTTGCGAAGCAAATTTTCGCAAGCGAGACGTGGATGACATGATTTTGATGAGTATAGAGCGCATCAAGGAAACCAAGGGATTGCTGGATAGCATTGTGCGCGTCATTCGATCTGTGAGGGCGACAACGCTTTTAATGACAGGCGCTCGCTCTGCATTATAGCTGTCGAGTAACAGTGGTTTGGCAAGACCCTTGTGTACGGCGGCTAATTTCCAGCAAAGATTGAAGATATCTTGCAAGCCCGTATTCATGCCTTGGGCACCCACGGGTGAATGAACGTGTGCGGCATCGCCAGCAATAAAAATATCGCCTTCGCGCATGACATTAACGGATTTACTGTGTATCCAAAAATGCGAAGACCAGTTCACCGATTTTAAACTGTATTTTCGATAGGATCGGTCTTCGATCATGTGATTGAAGAAGTGATCATCCAATAATTTGAAATCAAAATTTTTGTCTAGATTTCCCATGGTGCGATAGCGATCGCCTTCAATCGGAAAAAACGCAGCCACCTCTTTTTTTCTAAAAAAAATGGAAATCGTGTCTGAGGGTAGGTCGCTTTTGAGTGAAGCGTCAGCCAGAGCGAACGGTTCTGAAATATCATCGCCTTCAAAATTAATGTTAGTGTGTTGTCGTACCGAACTGTGCAATCCATCGCAGCCAATAATCCAAGAGCAAGGAACCTCTTCTAAGTGACCATTGGGATGTTTAATTAGCGCAGTGATTTTGTTTGATTTTTTTTTAAGACTGGTCAGTTCGGTTGAACGCTCGATGCTGATACCATATTCAGTAAGACGTTCGGTTAGAATTTTTTCGGTGATATGTTGAGATAAGAGAAAAATGTAATTGTAATGAGAATCGATGGCATCCATCGTAACCGTCATGATGTTTTTTCCGTTATGAAACATTTTTAACGTTCCGGCGCGTTGTCCGGCTTTTAGAAAACGATCGACGATCCCGGTGAGGTTGAAAATTTCCATTGTGCGGGGTTGTATGCCGATGGCATTAGACGTTTGCGTTGCTGTCGCTTTCTTATCGATGATTCGAACGGGAATACCGTGCCGGGATAGCTCACAGGCAGCGAATAATCCAGTGGGCCCTGCCCCCGTGATTAAGACGGGTATGTTCAAACTTTT
>CAYGED010000048.1:0-989 GCA_964348555.1 uncultured Coxiellaceae bacterium | reverse complement strand
CCATTGGGCTGCTGGGAGCAGACGATAGTAAGACGGGAACAGCCTTCCATAGCCATTCCCATCAAACCATCACTGAAGAAACTTCCTTTTCATGCTTCTCGCGGATTTTCCATTTTCCGCTTCCGTGAAACTTATCCTTTATCCTGCCTTCTTGGCGGGGTCGATCCTGACGTCTGAAAATCATATACAGGATAGGGTTACTTTGGAATCAGCAAATACCCTGAACTCTCGTGAGAGATTTCTCACGAGTCTTTAAAGCATATTTAATTGAAAATTAGGTAGTTGAATTATTTTTCTTGAAATTTTAAGCAAACCTTAAGGTTGAAGCCAGAGCTTATTTAGCGATGATTCCTAATTTCACTTGTGGGGCTTGAGAGCACCAGGTAGAAAAAATTTGAATCAAGTATGTCAGGGGTTGGGAAGTATACGTTGAGTTTCTTCTTTGGTTTCATTGCTAGAGTCACTAAACACTACTCTGTCAAAGATGCCGCTAGCAAAAAGTGTGATGCCTGATCCGCAAAGTAGACCGTTTTTTATCGCTCCCCCAATTATTGGTAGTACAGCACCAGGAAGTATTTCCACTGGTATCGAAAGGCAAGCGAGTATCCACCTTTCTTCTTTGTTCTTAGGTTTGCCTCCACAGAGGCAGGATAGGCACTGAGCCAAGAGCCGTAAACCTAGCGATAAAGAGAACCCTTTTAGGATATCCATTCCGATGTCTGGGCTATTATCAAGGCCGAAACCAACGCTAAAACAAATCGCAACGGTAACGAGTGGCAGAAAAATCACAGCAACTGTTCGGCTCATCTGGCGTATAGCAGTGGGATCGGAGGGACTGGAAAAAGGCAGCCTGACATGGAGATGGTACGTTGTGGTGATGTTGTGGCGAGTGCTATCATACGGACGCACAGGATCAGGATCAAGAAATGTGGTTCGCATCTATGCTCTCCTTAAACTTAAATTAATAAGATCAAATTTTAAAGTAAAAA
>CAYGED010000047.1:2988-7712 GCA_964348555.1 uncultured Coxiellaceae bacterium | reverse complement strand
CCGCTAACCAACGTAATCAGCGTGAATAGTACACCGATAGGGGCACTTACTTTTGAAACCATATCAGCTACTTTAATTTTCCAAACAAAATAAATGATAACCGACACCGCCATCACGAGATAAACGAATAAAGATAATACGGCAGCCGGCACATGAATAAACATAATTCGATACACATCACCTTGCTGATAGTCCGGTGGTGCAAGCAGTAACCCACCCACCAAACCCGCTGCAAACAATAAAAAACAAATGGACAATACCCAAGGCCCTATAATTCGGCAACTTTGATAACAATTTCTGGGTGAACCTAATTGATAAAACAAACGCATTGCAAACTCTTACTGCTCATAAGCGATACCCATTCGTAACGCCTGCGCACTAATAAAAGGCGTTACACTCAAAACAAAAACCAGCATTGCCGATAGTAATAGCAAACCGGTAAAACTGGATTGCCCTTGATTCACGGCCAAAACCGACCCACAAGAAAAAATTAAAATCGGAATATATAATGGAAGCAAAATTAACACCATTAAAAATGCTCCATTGCGCAAACTCACCGTTAAAGCAGCACCCACACTGCCCAACAAAAGCAATACTGGCGTCCCTAATATTAATGTCAGCACCAAAGTCCATGTGGCATGCATCGATAAATTAAACATCATGGCTACCAAAGGCGATACAAGCACCATCGGAATCACCACCATAATCCACTGAGCCAACAGTTTCAAAAAAATAAGATAAGGCAGTGACGACAAACCCAACACCATCTGCACCAAACTACCATCCTGGAAATCATCTCGATACAAATGCGTTAGTGATAACATGGTTGCTAACAACATAGCAACCCAAATAGCACCCGGACCTAATAAAGCAAGCAGATTAGGGTTGACCATCATAGACAATGGGAACAAAGAAACCACCATCAAAAAGAAAACCCACGGATAAAAATAATCACTTTTTCGACGAAAAATAAGCAGCGCTTCTCTTCGAATGATTTTCATCGTATTGGCGATTATCTCTAACATTATTCAGTTTTTCTCACAACGCTGTTGCAACCACTCGAAACCGCTCAAGATCAACCATTCTAACCGGCAGCTTCGAAATCAATAACGCTTGGTGGCTCGAGAAAACAATACCACCACCCTTTTTACATTTTTCATCGAATAACGCTTGCATCAATAATTGAGCCTTTTGATCCAACGCACAAAATGGCTCATCCAAAAACCACCATTTTGCTTGGGATAATATCAACTGAGCCAACGCAACACGCTGACATTGGCCGCGAGATAAATACCGGCAGGGTTGATCTTGATAAGCCAGCAATTCTAAACGATCCAATACGATTTCAATTTCATTCCTATTCGCGTTCATGCGCCAACTGAAAATTAAATTTTCTTTTACCGTCAGCTCTGCCTTAATGCCAATTTGATGCCCCAAATAAAATAGGTTTCGATAAAAATTATCTTTATTCTCTGTCATTGACTCTCCATCGTAGAGAATTTCACCGCTCGCGATTGGAATTAACCCCATCATTATGCGCAATAAGGTGGTCTTGCCAGATCCATTTTTTCCAACAATTTGGACAATCTCTCCCGGCAAAACACAAAAATTAACTTTATCCAACAAAAGGCGATTATTTCGATAACAGCTAACCGCGCGAACTTCTAGTCCTGTATCAGGTGTCGTAGACAATATCGGGCTCATCTTCATTAATTGGTTTACGTGTTAACTCAACAATGTAAATATAAAACAACAGCATGGCCAACCATAATAAAAATTGCCATCCTTCTGACACGCTAAAATAATTCAATATCAATCCCAGAATGCCTAAAAATAAAGAAAGTGTGCACAGAAGTAAGGTTGATAACGTCGTGTTCAATCCCGCGACATGAAGGACATGGTGAAAATGATCATGACTCGCTGACAGCACTGGCTTTTTCTGTCGAATACGCAAAACGATTACATTGATCAAATCGTAGATGGGGAACGCCATGATCCAAAGCAATGTAATAGGCTTAACCATCGATACGTTGGATTGCGACAAATCGACTGCGAGCCAAGATAAAATAAATGCGATAAATGTGCTGCCTGAATCACCCATAAAAATACTTGCTTGTTTTCGCCAAGGAAATCGCATATTAAAACTCAAGAAAACAACCACCAACACAATTAAAATTGTCAGCAGATGGAAGTCAATTTCCCGATGTAACTGCAAACTGACCAACGCAAGCAAAATCGCCTGCCCCAAAGCCACGCTACCTGCCAAACCATCTTGCCCATCAACCATGTTCATCGCGTTAATATTGGCAACCACCACCAACACGGTAATCGGGATGGCCCATAATCCCAATTGAAGATTTCCTAAAAAAAATAAATCTCCAATTTGGGTCAACATAATCTTGCCCCAAATAATTAAAAGCAATGCCGCAATCACTTGACCAAACAAACGCAATTTCGAGCTCAAATCTTTGAAATCATCAACAACCCCCATTAATAAGAGAATGCTGCTACCCGCGAGCATGCCTCGATAAGGCTGCAATGAAACAGAAAGCGTCAAGAGTGCCAAACAAAAACCAAAATAAATGGCAATTCCTCCAATTAATGGAATTTCTTTTTCATGCCACTTTCGATGGCTAGGACGATCAACAAACCCTAATTTCACTGCCAAAGGCCGCGATAACCAAATACAAAACAACGATGCCAACAAGGCCATCAAGCTACTTTTCAGTATATCCATAAAACACGATCCTTAAGCCTGTCCCAAACAAGTTAGGGCCAAATCATATCAACAATTGGATGGGCTTGCACGAGGGGCAACGTGAGGATAATCCCAGAAAACCTAGTTGGGCATGTTTATCTGACGACCCGGTATAAAATATCCGGATTAATTCTGCCATTTTTTGAACATATTCCGTACAAGTTGGGCTGACGCTCAGCCCAACTAACTGATGCATACTTACTTCACTGAATGGACAATCAAACGGTTAGGATTTGCCTCAAGCATTTTTGCCAGGGATTTTTTGCCAAAACCAGGAACATGCTCAAGATCCTGAAGGGACTTAAAAGAACCGTGTTCCTGACGATAGTTAACGATCGCTCCCGCCTTTTTAGGACCAATGCCTTTTAACTGGGCTAACTGTTCAGCATCAGCCACATTGATATCAACAGGTTGATCGATCCGTTTGGACAGTTCTCGATGAGCAGTCGCTGCCGCTACCGATGGCTTCGCCGAAACAGACAATGCCGGCAATCCGAAAAAAAACATCGAAGCGATGACCAAAATCTTTTTCATAAATACTCCTGATGGTAAATAAACACCGAGTCAGTTTACGGGAATCATGAGTCGGCGCAATACCGGGATTCGTGAAGTTCAGCGGAAATCAACTCCAATTGCTTCAGCGGATCTTTCGCCTCTGTGATGGCACGCCCAATCACTAAATAATTAGCACCCGCGGCTATCGCCTCTCTTGGCGTCATCACGCGCTTTTGATCATGCGCGAACCCAGACGAAAGACGAATACCTGGTGTCACCAGCAAAAAACTTTTTTTCGTGGCCGAGCGTAATGCACAAGCTTCATGCGCCGAACAGACAACACCATCCGCACCAGATTTTTCCGCCAATAATGCCAAACGCAACACCAAGGATTCCACGGAATCTTGCCATCCCATCGCCAGTAAATCCGACTGATCCAAACTGGTTAACACCGTCACCGCAACTAACAAAGGACGCTGGTTTTTAGGCACTTTTTCAAGCTCATTGCGAGCAGCTTCTATCATTGAGCAGCCACCTTGAGCATGAACGTTTAACATCCAAACACCTAAAGCAGCAGCCGAACGACAAGCACCGGCTACGGTCTGTGGAATATCATGAAATTTGAGATCAAGAAAAATAGAGAATCCTTGTTTCATAAACACTTCGATTAATGCAGGGCCATAATGCGTGAATAACACACTACCGATCTTTAAACGACACAGCTTAGGATCAAGTTGCGACACCAATCGGCGCGCCAATGTATCCACGGGTGAATCCACGGCTACAATAATTTTGGAGTCTGGTACCTGCATTTAATAACCCTCTAATCCTTGAATTGGCTTAACCGTATTCCAATGGTGGCAGCTCGGACAAAGCCAATATAAATTTTTTCCCGAAAAACCACAGTGCGAGCAGCGATAAATAGGCTTATCTGATAATAACTTCTGAATAAAATTCAGTAAAATAAGCAATTTTTCATGCGCATCACCAACGGAATTTAATAAATAAAGCTCAACCAAACGACCCAGGCCGCGCAAAGAAGGTTGCCGTTGAATTTGTTGCGCAATGAATTCAATCGCCGATTTTTCACCGTGCTGACGTTGTAAATAACTTGAAATTGCAAGCACTAAAGAAATTCGTGGATAATTCAATAAACACTCTTCAAGATACGAGACCAATTTATCCTCTTGATCCAGGTTTTGATAACACTCTGACAATGGCGCGACAACCTCAGAAATATAATCCGGATCCCGATTAATCACTTGCTTGTAATAATGAATAGCTTCTTTAAAATCTTTTGACTCCATTGCAATTCGCGCACGAATAAGGCTGGCTCGAACACAATCTTGCCGAACCGATTGCGCTCGTTTCAAACTTTGGAGCGCTTGCGTCACTTTTTTCTCTGCAATGAGCTGTTCGGCCAATTCACAGTGATATTGCGCAATAATTTCGTGTACGGGCTCACCAATTT
>CAYGED010000047.1:0-2978 GCA_964348555.1 uncultured Coxiellaceae bacterium | reverse complement strand
ACCAATTTCCAGCAACTTTTCAGCAACAGTAATGGCTTTTTGCCAATCTTTTTCCTGTTGATAAATATTGAGTAAGAAGTGCAAACTAGAAGAATCCTGATCGCCTGCGTCGGCCAACTCCAAAAATAACCTTTCCGCACGATCTAACACACCCGCGCGTAAATAATCTTGTCCCAGCTCAGACAAAGCATGCAATCGATGCTGTTTAGCTAATTGCGGGCGCGCAATTAAATTTTGATGCACACGAATAGCGCGATCCACCTCTCCTCTTCGACGAAAAAGGCTGCCTAAGGCTAAGTGTGTTTCAACCGTATCGCTATCCACTTCAAGCAGTTTTATAAAGACGTCCACTGCCTTATCCGGCTGCTCGTTAATTAAGTAATTTAATCCTTTAAAATAATCGCGCCGAATCTTGGGTGATATCTTTTCGAATGTCTTTTGTGCAGCACGACGGCCAGCAAGCCACCCAAAGGTAGCCGCTACCGGAAGCAATAAAAACAATAATGGCATCATTATCAGTGACTATCCTTGATTGGAATGTTCCGCAAGTTCTGCACCTCTTGCTCCACCTGTTTGACACGATGTTTGTATCGACGAGTCACACTTTTAGTTTTAAGCAATACCGGCAACATAGCGATAACACCCAACACCGCACCAATAACAAGCGTCGTTAAGACCATCAGCGGTAAATGCACCGACTTTGTATCCAAATAATAATTGAGCGTAATCCGCTGAGGGTTTAATGCGGCAAACGTGATACCGATTAAAATCACTAAAATCCAAAAAATATAGAATAGGTAGCGCATAGTTTGTCCCTTACTTGAACGATTCGTGATAGTCATACCAGGATAAAATACCCCGTGGCTTCCACGGGGTATTTTATCCTAAAAAATGTATGGAGTAACGGATGGGTTGAATCGGTTCGGTGGATCAACGCATTTCCTGCGTAATCCACCGAATTGGCAAAGATGGGTTGAGGATGGACTTTCTACTCGTCCTTATCCTTCATTTGTTCCTTGAGCAGATCTCCCAAGGTGGTCTTGGTTGGCGCCTCGCCTACGCTACGACTGCCTGCGCTGTCTGGCTTTTTCTCCAAAATTTTGTGCGAGACGAAAATTTGATGCGCCTTTCGATCAACGTTCGCAATCTTAACGTCAATCTCATCACCGACATTCAATTCCTCTTTTAAATCCTTAATGCGATCGTAGGTATAGTCGGTCAAGCGCATAATGCCAACGACATTCTCAGCCAATTGGACCATGGCTTGCTTGCTCTCAACCTCGGTGATCTTACCTTTAATCACAACGTCGACGTCGTGATGATCTAAAAATTCCGCGTATGGATTTGAACCCAACTGCTTGATGCCCAGCGAGATACGTTCACGCTCAGGATCAATCGCGAGAATAACGGCTTCCACTTCATCGCCTTTCTTATACTCACGAATGGCTTTTTCACCCGGCTCTGTCCAAGACAGGTCAGATAAATGCACCAGGCCATCGATATCGCCATCCATACCAACAAACATACCAAAATCGGTGATGGAACGAATTTTACCGACAATCCGCTCATCTTTTTGGTGCCGCTCAGCAAACTCTTGCCATGGATTCACCTTACATTGTTTAATACCCAGCGAAATCCGGCGACGTTCACCATCGATATCCAGCACAACGACTTCGACTTCCTGACCGGACTGAACCACTTTACTCGGGTGTATGTTTTTGTTGGTCCAATCCAATTCCGACATGTGCACCAAACCTTCCACACCTTCTTCGAGTTGCACAAAACAACCGTAATCCGTGATGTTAGTGACTTTACCAAACACACGAGTACCCATGGGATAACGTCGTTCGATATTAACCCAGGGGTCTTCACCCAGTTGCTTCATGCCGAGTGACACGCGATTTTTTTCGCGATCAAATTTCAATACTTTGACCATGACTTCATCACCCACATTGACTAATTCGCTGGGGTGTTTGACTCGCTTCCATGCCATGTCAGTGATGTGCAGCAAGCCATCGACACCACCCAAATCGACAAACGCGCCGTAATCAGTAATGTTTTTGATAACACCTTTCACCTCCATGCCTTCTTGAAGCTCTTCCAACCGCGCTTGACGTTCAGCACTCGTCTCCGCTTCCATCACAGCACGACGCGACACAACGACATTATTTCGGCGCTGATCCATTTTAATGACTTTAAATTCGAGCTCCTTGCCTTCTAAATAACTCGAGTCACGCACGGGTTTCACATCGACCAACGATCCAGGTAAGAAAGCGCGAACGGTGTTGATTTCAACGGTGAACCCGCCCTTAACACGTTCAACAATGATACCCCTAACCACTTCACCACTTTTGTGAAGTTTTTCTAATTCAGACCAAGCCTTAGCTCGTCGTGCTTTCTCACGCGATAATCGAGACTCTCCGAAACCATTATCGGCCGAGTCAACCACAACGTCGATGACATCACCCACTTGAATTGCTTCATCACGAAATTCTTGAATGGAAATAATGCCTTCAGATTTCAAACCGGCATTGACGACCACACGATCGTGTCGGATATCAACAATAGTAGCTTGGATTAATGCACCGGGTCGAAGATCAGTTTTTTGTAAGCTTTCTTCAAATAAATCAGCAAATTTTTCAGAATGAGAATTAGAGATACTAGACATATTAATTAATCACCTCGAAATGAGCAGGCTCATTCCTCCAAATTTAAAACCGTATCATTAAAAATAAAAATACGGGGTTAGATTAAATCAGACCACGCTGTTTTACATGAAACAGCGCAGCCGCCAAAACCGCTTTAATCGTCATCGTCGTGGTATCGATCAAAATGGCATCCGAGGCCGGTTTGGTGGGCGAGATTTTTCGAACCCTATCCTGGCGATCACGCGCCAATAAATCGTCCCGAATGTCGCGCAGGCTAACATTTATCCCCTTTTCTTGCAACTGCTTATATCGACGTTGGGCCCGTTCTTC